>NZ_JACGMO010000054.1:0-46044 GCF_015354745.1 Micromonospora sp. S-DT3-3-22 | reverse complement strand
GTCCTCGACCGGTCGGCGGTCCCCGCCCAGGCGGTCGCCGGCGGGGCGGCGGTCGGTGGTGGGGCGTTCGCTCGTGGTACGCCGCCTCGGCAGGCCCTCGTCGGGTTCGCGCGGCCGGTCCGGTTCGGTGAACCGGTCGGGGCGGGCGCGGGGCGGCTCGTGGCGGGGCGCGGGGGACACGGGCGGGCGGCCGGGGGAGACCGGGGTGATGCCGGGTGCGCTCCGCTCCTGCCGGGGCGGGCCGTCGTACCGGTCGGTGCCGGCCCGGTCGCGGTGCCAACCGGTCGGTGCCGGTTCGGCCCCGCCCCGCCGCCGGTCCGACCAGCTGATCCGGTCGGCCGGTCGGTCGTCGTACCGTTCGGGTGCGGGCGGCCGGCGTTCCCGCTGCCAGATCGGCTCGTCCGACGGCCGCCGGTACGCCTCGTCGGCGGGCCGCCGGTACACGTCGTCCGCAGGCCCCCGGTACGCGTCGTCCGCGGGCCCCCGGTACGTCTCGTCGGCCAGCCGGCGGTACGGGTCGTGGTCGCCGTGCCGCTCGTCGCGGGGACCGTCCCAGCGGGGCGGCTCGTCGTCCAGGTCGGACCAGGACCGGCCGAGGTAGGTGCCGTCGGGGCGGGTCGGGGCGAGCGGGGGCACCTCGGCGCGGCCGGAGGCGGTGCCCCGGGCCCGGGGGTCGGTGTAGCGGGAGCCGATGTCGCCGGGGTAGCGCTGGCCGGGGAACTGCGGATGCCATTCGCTCGTCGGTTCGATCACCCAGGACGGTTCCGCCGGGGCGTCCCAGCGGTCGGACCAGCCGCCCGTCACCGGGTGGCTCCGGGTCCACGCGTGCGGCGCGGCCCGATGCCCGGCTCGCGTCGCTCGCTCACGGCGGTGTCACCTCGTTGCAAATTGTCGTGCAGGGCGCCCCGGGATGCCGGTAGAGTCCCCCGTCCGGCACGGCGGGGCTGCGGAAGGAGGGTAACGGCGTGGGCTCGGTCACCGCCACTGCGGCACCGTCCACGAGCGCAAACGTTACCCGATGGTTCCGGACATTCGGGGCCATATCCCGGGCCGGATTCCGGCGCTACTCCACCTACCGGCAGGCGGCCCTGGCCGGGGCCGTGACCAACACCGTTTTCGGTTTCCTGCGCTGCGCGGTGCTGCTGGCCGCCGCCGGTTCCGCGGGCGTCGGCGGGTACGACCGGGCCCAGCTCGCCACCTTCGTCTGGGCGGGTCAGGGGCTGATCGCCGTCGTGCTGCTCTGGGGCTGGACGGACCTGGCCGACCGGATCCGTACCGGCGACGTGGCCGCCGACCTGCTCCGCCCGGTGCATCCGGTGACCAGCTACCTCGCCACCGACCTGGGCCGGGCCGGGTACGCCGCCCTGGCCCGGCTGCTGCCGCCGGTCCTGGTGGGGCCGCTGTTCTTCGACGTCTACCTGCCGTCGCGGTGGTCGACGGTCGGGCTCTTCGTGGTCTCGGTGGTGACCGCCGTGGTGCTCTGTTTCGGCTGCCGGTTCCTGGTCAACGCCACCGCCTACTGGTGGCAGGACGCGCGGGGCCCGATGCTGCTGTGGACCCTCGGTTCGGGGGTGCTGGCCGGGCTCTACTTCCCGCTGCGCTTCCTGCCCGAATGGCTGCAACTGGTGCTGTGGTGCGGCACGCCGTTCCCGAGCCTGCTGCAGACCCCGCTCGACGTGCTCGTGGAGCGGGACCCGCCGGCGGTCCAGGTCGGCCTGGTCGCGCTCCAGCTCGGCTGGGCGGTGCTGGTGCTGGCGGTCTGCCGGCTGGTGCAGCGGCGGGCCGAACGTCACCTGGTGGTGCAGGGTGGTTGAGCCACGGGCGGGTGGGACGTTCGCGGCGTACCGGGCGTTGCTCGGGGCGCAGGCCCGCGCGCAGACCACCTACCGGGCGTCGTTCCTGCTGGACCTGGTGGGCAACGTCGGGGCCACCGTGTTCGACGTGGTCACCGTCCTGGTGATCTACGGGGTGACCCGGGAGCTGGGCGGGTTCACGCTGCGCGAGACGCTGGTGATGGTGGGCCTGTCGGCCAGCGCCTTCGCCGTGGCGGACCTGCTGGTCGGCAACATCGAACGGCTGCCCGCGCACGTGCGCACCGGCCTGTTCGACGCGGTGCTGCTCCGCCCGCTCGGCGCGCTGCCCCAGCTGCTGCTGATGAACCTGCCGCTGCGCAAGGTGTCCCGGGGCCTGTTCGGGGTGGGCGTGCTGGTGGTGGCGCTGACCTCGGCCGGGATCGACTGGACCCCGGCCCGGGTGGTGTTGGCGGTGGTCGCCCCGCTGGCCGGGGTGGTCTTCTTCGGCTCGGTCTTCGTGGCCACCGCCACCGTGTCGTTCTGGTGGGTCGACTCCGGTGAGCTGGCCAACGCGGTCACCTACGGCGGGCGGGACTTCACCACGTACCCGGTGACCGTCTTCGACGGGTGGTTCCGGGCCGCCTTCGCGTACGGCCTGGGGTTCGCCTTCGTCAGTTACCAGCCGGCGCTGGCGCTGCTCGGCCGCGCCGACCCGCTCGGCCTACCGTCGTGGGCCGGCTGGGTCGCGCCGGGGGTGGCGCTGGTCGCCGTCGCCGGCGCGGCGGCGGCCTGGCGCACCGGCATCCGCCACTACCGGAGTACGGGGTCATGAGCGTCATCGAACTGGACGGGCTGCGCAAGGAGTTCACGGTACGGGTGAAGGCGGGCCGGCTGCGCCGGGAGAAACGGACCGTCACCGCCGTGGACGGCATCGACCTGCGGGTGGAGCGCGGCGAGCTGCTCGGCTACATCGGCCCGAACGGGGCGGGCAAGTCGACCACCCTGAAGATGCTCACCGGGGTGCTGAGTCCGTCGGCGGGGCGGGCCCGGGTGTGCGGGCTGCGCCCGGTCGCCGACCGGACCCGGCTGGCGCTGCGGATCGGGGTGGTCTTCGGTCAGCGTTCCCAACTGTGGTGGGACCTGCCGCTTGCCGATTCGTTCGACCTGCTGCGGCACCTCTACCGGGTGCCGGCCGCCGCGCACGCCGCCCGGCTGCGCCGCTGCCGTGACCTGCTCGACCTGGACGACTTCCTGACCACCCCGGTACGCCAGCTGTCGCTGGGGCAGCGGATGCGGGGCGAGTTGACGGCCGCGCTGCTGCACGACCCGCAGGTGCTCTTCCTCGACGAGCCGACCATCGGGTTGGACGTGGTGAGCCGGCAGGCGGTCCGGGGGTTCCTCGCCGAGCTGGGCCGGGCCGGCGACACCACGCTGGTGCTCACCACCCACGACCTGGCCGACATCGAGCGGCTCTGCGCCCGGCTGGTGGTGGTCGACCACGGCCGGGTGGTGCACGACGGGTCGATCGCCGCCCTGCACGCCCGGTACGGCTCTCGCCGGCTCGTCGTCGCCGACCTGGACGCCCCGCTGGCGGTCCCGCCGCAACCGGCGGGGGCGGCGCTGCACCGGGTCGAGGCGGACGGCCACCGGCTGGTCTACGCGTTGGAGTCGGCGGGGGTGGCGGAGGTGGTGTCCGCGCTGGCCGGGCTGGCCGCGCTGCGGGACCTCTCGATCGTCGAACCGGACATCGAGGACGTGGTGGCCCGGCTCTACCGGAGCCCGGCCCCCGACCCGCGCCGCCCGTCCTGACCGCCCCGCTCCCGCCCCGCCGTCCGGGCCCGCCGGACACGACGACGGCCCGCCGGACACGACGACGGCCCCGCCGCCGGGCGGGGCCGTCGGGAGACGTCGGTCAGATCGGGTCGCCGATGTTCACCCGGGGGGCCGGGGCGCGCATCCGGCGGAAGGTGATCGACCGCATGATCGCGTAGAGGTAGAGCGACCCCATCCGCTCGCCGCTGTTGGGGTGGCGTTCCCGCACCAGCTTCTTGATCCGCCGGGAGATCAGCACCGAGTCGATCACCACGCCGAGCGCGAGCGCCCCCCACACGACGTTCGAGGCGAGCCGGATCGCCGACGGCATCGCCGCGTTCGACCCGATCAGCACGATCAACGCGCCGCCGAAGAACCAGGTGCCGATGGTCCGCCGGGAGTCGACCACGTTGCGGGCGAGCAGCCGTTCCGGCCCCCGGTCCCGGGGGCCGCCCTCGCGGCGGAACTCGGCGGCGGCCTCGGTGCGCGCCTTGCGACGCTGCTCCCGGGCCTCCTCCTTGGTCAGCGGCCGGGTCGGGCCGGCCGGCCGGCGACCGGCGACCGGCCGCTTCGGGGTCTCGACGCCCAGTTCCTTCTTGCTCGGGGTGTAGCCCCGGGGGCGCGCGGCGGATGGCTCCTCGGTCACTACCGGGGCGGTGGCGGAGGAGTCGGAGTCGGCGGACTTGCGGCGAAACAGCGACGGCACGAGGTGAAGGGTAGCCATACGACGGCGCCCGGTGCACATCACGGGTGCACCGGGCGCTCGGTGGAGCGGGTCGGCCGGGACGACGGCAGGGGTCCGGGCCGGCCGGGGGACGCGGCTGGTTACGGCCGCTCGACGTGCGCGCCGAGGCTGGCCAGCTTCGCCTCGAAGTCCTCGTAGCCCCGGTTGATCAGGTCGACGCCGTACACCCGGGAGGTGCCCTCGGCGGCGAGCGCCGCGATCAGGTGGCTGAACCCGGCCCGCAGGTCCGGGATGACCAGGTCGGCGGCGTGCAGCTTGCTCGGGCCGGCGATCACCGCGGAGTGCTTGAAGTTGCGCCGGCCGAACCGGCACGGGGTGCCGCCGAGGCAGTCCCGGTAGACCTGGATGTTGGCGCCCATGGTGTTCAGCGCCTCGGTGTAGCCGAGCCGCTGCTCGTAGACCGTCTCGTGGACGATCGACAGGCCCCGGGCCTGGGTCAGCGCCACCACGAGGGGCTGCTGCCAGTCGGTCATGAAACCGGGGTGCACGTCGGTCTCCAGCGCCACCGCGTTCAGTTCGCCGCCCGGGTGCCAGAACCGGATGCCGCCCTCCTGGCCCGGGTCGCCGAGCTTCGGCGGGCGGGCGTCGGTGACCTCGTACTCGCCGCCGACGGAGCGGAAGACGTTCAGGAAGGTCATCATGTCGGCCTGCTGCGCGCCGAGCACCTCGACGTGCCCCCGGGTGGCCAGCGCCGCCGCCGCCCAGCTCGCCGCCTCGATCCGGTCGGGGATCGGCCGGTGGGTGTAGCCGTGCAGCTTCTTGACGCCCTGGATCTCGATCACCCGGTCGGTGTGCACCTTGATGATCGCGCCCATCTTCTGCAGGATGCAGATCAGGTCGATGATCTCGGGCTCGACGGCGGCGTTGCGCAGCTCGGTGACGCCCTCGGCCATCACCGCGGTCAGCAGCACCTGCTCGGTCGCGCCGACGCTCGGGTACGGCAGGGCGAACTTGGTGCCGTGCAGCCCGTTCGGCGCGGACAGGTGCAGGCCCTCGGGGGTCTTGTCGACCGTCGCGCCGAACTCGCGCAGCGCCTGGAGGTGGAAGTCGATCGGGCGCGGGCCGATGTGGCAGCCGCCCAGGTCGGGGATGAAGGCGTGGCCGAGGCGGTGCAGCAGCGGGCCGCAGAACAGGATCGGGATCCGGCTGGAGCCGGCGTGCACGTTGATCTGGTCGGTGCTGGCGCTCTCGACGTTCGACGGGTCGAAGACCAGCTCGCCGTCCTCGGTGCCGTCGGTCACCTTCACCCCGTGCAGGCCGAGCAGCCCGCGGACCACCTCGACGTCACGGATCCTGGGAACGTCGAACAGCCGGCTGGGCGAGTCGCCCAGCAGTGCCGCGACCATCGCCTTGGAGACCAGGTTCTTCGCGCCGCGCACGCGGATCCGCCCTTCGAGCGGGGTACCTCCGTGTACGACCAGGACATCGTCCGTCAACGCAAACCTCCAGCGCGTGTCGGGTGGTGCGGGGTGAGTCGATGATGGGGCATGCTGTCCAGCTGTCCGGTACGAGCTGTCCAGCTACCCGGAACGGGGCCGGCCCAAAACGGTCCCCGTGGTACGTCGCCCCGGCAGCATAGCCCTCCGTGACGAAATAGGAATTGGTCACCGCGCCGGTACGGGAACGAACCGGCGATTCCGGTACGTTTCCGTACTTCGGTGGTGACTTCGGGTGATCAGGCGGTGGCGGGCGGCGGGGTGTCGGCACCCGGCAACGCGAGCATCTGGTCCAGCGCCACCCGGGCGTGGTGCGCGGTGTCCGCGTCGACCGTGATCTGGTTGACGACCCGTCCGGCGACCAGCTCCTCCAGCGCCCAGACCAGGTGCGGCAGGTCGATCCGGTTCATCGTGGAGCAGTAGCAGACCGCCTTGTCCAGGAACATGATCTGCTTGTCCGGGTGGGCCAGCGCCAGCCGGCGGACCAGGTTCAGCTCGGTGCCGACCGCCCACGCCGAGCCGGCCGGGGCCGCCTCGATCGCCTTGATGATGTACTCCGTCGAACCGACCTGGTCGGCGGCGGTGACCACCTCGTGCCGGCACTCCGGGTGGACCAGCACGGTGACCCCGGGCACCCGGGCCCGGACGTCCTGCACGCTGTCCAGGGTGAACCGGCCGTGCACCGAGCAGTGCCCCCGCCACAGGATCATCTTCGCGTCGCGCAGCTGCTCAGCGGTGAGCCCGCCCTGCGGCTTGTGCGGGTCGTAGAGCACGCAGTCGTCGAGCGAGTAGCCCAGCTCCAGCACGGCGGTGTTGCGGCCGAGGTGCTGGTCGGGCAGGAACAGCACCTTCGAACCCTGCGCGTACGCCCAGTCCAGCGCCCGCTTCGCGTTCGACGAGGTGCAGACCACGCCGCCGTTGCGGCCGACGAAGCCCTTGATGTCGGCCGAGGAGTTCATGTACGTCACCGGGACGGTGTCCGCCGCGACGCCCAGGTCGGTCAGCACCTCCCAGGCCCGCTCGACCTGCGACAGCACCGCCATGTCGGCCATCGAGCAGCCGGCCGCCAGGTCGGGCAGGATCACCCGCTGCGCGTCGGTGGTGAGGATGTCGGCGCTCTCGGCCATGAAGTGCACGCCGCAGAAGACGATGTACTCGGCGTCCGGGCGGGCCGCGGCCTCCCGGGCCAGCTTGAACGAGTCGCCGGTGACGTCGGCGAACTGGATCACCTCGTCGCGCTGGTAGTGGTGGCCGAGAACGAACACCTTCGTGCCCAGCGCGGCCTTCGCCGCCGTCGCCCGGGCCACCAGGTCCGGGTCGCTCGGCGCCGGCAGGTCTCCCGGACACTCCACGCCACGCTCGGTGGCGGGGTCGCTGCCGCGGCCGAGGAGCAGCAGCGCGGTCGCCGTGTTGGAGGGTTCCACCCAGGTCGAAGTCACGTCCTCATGGTCCCACAACGGGCCGTTCGCACGACCGCTGCCGGTGTGGGCTGCCACACTGCCCCGCGCCGATGTGGCCTGCCACACTCGGGGCATGCGCGTGCTGCTCTGTCCGGACAAGTTCGCCGGCACCCTGGAGGCCCCGGAGGTGGCCGCCGCCGTCGCCGCCGGCTGGCGCGAGGTCGACGACGCCGACGAGCTGCTCATCCGTCCCCTCGCCGACGGCGGGCCGGGCTTCGTCACGGTGCTCGCCGACGCGCTCGACGGGCGGCGGGTGCCGGTGCCGACGGTCGACCCGCTGGGCCGGCCCGTGACCGGTGAGATCCTGCTCACCGCCGACGGCGTCGGCTACCTGGAGAGCGCCCAGGCGTGCGGGCTGCACCTGCTGACCGCCGCCGAACGCGACCCGAAGGCCACCACCTCGTACGGCCTCGGCGCGCTGGTCGCCGCCGCCGTCGAGCACGGGGCCCGGACGGTGGTGGTCGGGCTGGGCGGTTCCGGCACCAACGACGGCGGGGCCGGCCTGTTCGCCGCCCTCGGGGCGACGCCGCTCGACGACGCAGGCCGGGCCCTGCCGTACGGCGGGGCGGCGCTGACCGCCGTCGCCGCCCTCGACGGGACGCCCCGACTGCGCGACGCGACCCTGGTCGCCGCCACCGACGTGGACAACCCGCTGCTCGGCCTGCACGGCGCGAGCAGCGTCTACGGCCCGCAGAAGGGCGCCGACCGGGCCGACGTGCTGCTGCTCGACGCCGCGTTGGAACGCTGGGCGGCGGTGCTGGAGAAGGACCTGCCCGGCTGCCCGCCCGGCCTCGGCGGGCTGCCCGGCGGGGGCGCGGCCGGCGGCCTCGGCGCGGCGATCCTGGCCCTCGGCGGGCGCTGCGAATCCGGCATCGCCCTGGTCGGCCGGGCGATCGGCCTGGAGGCCGCGCTGGACGACTGCGATCTGGTGATCACCGGGGAGGGGTCGTTCGACCACCAGTCGCTGCGCGGCAAGGTGGTCGCCGGGGTGGCCGGCGCGGCCCGCGACCGGGGGGTGCCCTGCGTGGTGCTGGCGGGACGGGTGAGCACCGGCCGGCGGGAGGCCGCCTCGGCCGGGGTGACCGAGGCGTACAGCCTGGTGGAGCACTTCGGCGGCGAGGAAGGCGGCGGGGTGGCGGCGGCGATGGGCCGGCCCGCCGAGGGGCTGCGGGCGCTCGGCGCGCGGCTGGCCCGGCAGTGGAGCCGTTGAGCCCACCGGGACGGCCGGGGCCGCCGTGGCCCGCCGGCGGCGGCGATCGCGCCGGCCGGGTGGGCTCCGCCGGGGCGGCGTACCATCGGAGGTGGACCACACCGGGAATCACTGGCCGCGACGTGCTGTTGGCCAGGGTGTCCGGACCCATACCGCGCAGGGAGATTTCCACGTGACCACGCCAGCGCAGACCGACCCGACCGAGGCCCAGGCCCCCACTTCCGTCGTCCTCACCGACGTTGCGGCGCAGAAGGTCAAGGCCCTGATCGAGCAGGAGGGCCGCGACGACCTGCGGCTGCGGGTCGCGGTGCAGCCGGGTGGCTGCTCCGGCCTGCGGTACCAGCTCTTCTTCGACGAGCGTTCGCTCGACGGTGACGTCGTCACCGACTTCGGTGGGGTCGAGGTCGTCGTCGACCGGATGAGCGCCCCCTACCTGACCGGGGCGACCATCGACTTCGCCGACCGGATCGACGCCCAGGGCTTCACCATCGACAACCCGAACGCGGGCAGCTCCTGCGCCTGCGGCGACTCGTTCAGCTGAGTCGCGGGCCGTCGCGCCCGACGGGGCCGTCCCACCACGGGACGGCCCCGTCGTCGCGTCCGGCCCACCCGTCCGGCCGGACGGTCCGGCCCGTCGGTGGGGCTCCGGCACGGGGTGGCCGGCCCGTGTCGGGCGGATGAGCAGGTGGTGGCCGGTGGTCGTCCGACCCCCGACCGTCGCCCGAGCGCGACCGGTAGGCTGACCCGCGCCGTGCTCCCGACCCCGAGGGTTGACATGAAGATCGCCGTGACCGGCTCGATCGCGACCGACCACCTGATGAGCTTCCCGGGTCGCTTCGCCGACCAGCTCATCGCCGACCAGCTGCACAAGGTGTCGCTCTCCTTCCTGGTGGACGATCTGGTGCTGCGCCGGGGCGGGGTGGCCGCCAACATCGCCTTCGGCATGGGGCAGCTCGGGCTGAGCCCGATCCTGCTCGGCGCGGTCGGCGCCGACTTCGCCGACTACCGCTCCTGGCTGGAGCGGCACGGCGTGGACTGCGACTCGGTGCACGTCAGTGAGGTGGCGCACACCGCCCGCTTCGTCTGCACCACCGACACCGACATGTGCCAGATCGCCTCGTTCTACGCCGGGGCGATGAGCGAGGCCCGCAACATCGAGCTGGGCCCCGTCGCGCAGCGGCTCGGCGGCCTGGACCTGGTGCTGATCGGCGCGAACGACCCGGAGGCGATGGTCCGGCACTCGGCCGAGTGCCGGGACCGGGGCTACGCGTTCGTCGCCGACCCGTCGCAGCAGCTCGCCCGGATGGACGGCGACGACGTGGTCTCGCTGATCGACGGCGCCGAGTACCTGATGACCAACGACTACGAGAAGTCCCTGCTCCAGAGCAAGGTCGGCCTGACCGACGCCCAGCTCCTGGAGCGGGTGAAGGTCCGGGTCACCACCCTCGGCAAGGACGGCGTCGAGATCGCCACCCGGGACGCGGAGCCGTTCCGGGTGCCGATCGCCCGGGAGATCCGGGCCGTCGACCCGACCGGTGTCGGCGACGGCTTCCGGGCCGGTTTCTTCGCCGCCCTGTCCTGGGGTCTCGGCCTGGAACGCGCCGCCCAGGTCGGCTCGCTGCTGGCCACCCTGGTGCTGGAGACCGTCGGCACCCAGGAGTACGACGTACGCCGTGACCTGTTCGTCAAGCGGATGGCCGAGTCGTACGGTGAGGCCGCCGCCGAGGACGTTCGGCCGCACCTGGTGCCATGACGCAGCTCCTGGTCGTGTTCGCCGGTCTGCCGGGGGTGGGTAAGAGCACCCTCGCCGGGCGGGTCGGAGTGGCGCTGGGCGCTGCGGTGCTGCCGGTCGACCCGATCGAGCGGGCGCTGGCCCGACACGGGCTGGCCGGCCACGGGGCGGGGCTGGCCGGCCATGGTCCCGGCCTGGCCGGCTATGACGCGCTGGCCGGGCTGGCCGAGGTGCAGCTCGGGCTGGGCACCAGCGTGGTGGTCGACGCGGTCAACCCGGGAGCCGGCACCCGGGGGCTCTGGTTCGAGTTGGCCGAGCGGGCCGGGGTGCCGCTGCGGCTGATCGAGGTGTACTGCGGCGACGAGGCGGAACTGCGTCGCCGGGTCGAGGCCCGGCACGCCGCCGACCCGCTCGCCCCGACCTGGGAGCAGACCCGGCAGCGCGGCGCGGGGTACGAACCGCTGATCGGCCCCCGGCTGGTGGTCGACACCACCATCGCGATCGACCCGCTCCCGGCGATCCTGCGGTACCTCGCCTGACTGTGAGCGGCCGGCTGTCCTGGTCCCGGAGCGGGTGGCCAGCGCGGTGAGCCGGTCGATCGCGGGCTGGTCGGCCCCGCAGGCGCGGAGCACGGCAGCCGCGACGGGAGGATGTCGACCGGTCCCGCACCACCGCCGAGAGCGCGTCACGGCTCTTCACCCACACCGGCCGCGCCGCCTCCCCCGATCCGGATCGACACCCCACCCCTGTCGATCATGGAGTTGCGGTGCCTCCGAACCGGCAGTAATGCCGTAGACCGACCACCATAACTCCATGATCGACAGGGGCGGGGCGGGGCGGGGCGGGGCGGGGTGGGGTGGGGTGGGGCGGGGTGGGTCAGCGGGTGCGGCGGATGTCGTAGGCCGGGCCGTCGGGGAGGGCGGTGACGAACTCCTGGGCGCGCATCCGGCACCAGGCGGGGATGTCCACGGCGGCGGCCGGGTCGTCGGCGAGTACCCGCAGCACCGCGCCGACCGGCAGCTCCGGCAGGCGGCGGGCCAGCGCGATCACCGGCAGCGGGCAGCGCTGCCCCCGACAGTCCAGCACCTCGGTCGGGGCGGTCCCGTCGCCGCTGATCCCGGTCGGGCGGCCCACCGGCCCGGCCTCGTCGCCGCCCGCGCCGGCCGGAAGGTGATCCGGCCCGGTCGGGGTGGTCACAGGCCCACCACGCCGGCGTCGGCGCGCAGCTCGGCGACGATCCCGGGCAGCTCGGCGAGGAACCGCTCCACGTCCGCCGTGGTGGTCTCCCGGTGCAGCGAGACCCGGACGTTGCCGTGCGACAGCACCCCCATCGCCTCCAGCACGTGCGACGGGCGCAGCGTGGAGGAGGTGCAGGAGGAACCGGAGGAGACGGCGAAGCCGTGCCGGTCCAGCGCGTGCAGCAGCACCTCGCCGTCGACGTACAGGCAGGAGAACGTCACCAGGTGGGGGAGCCGGTCGACCGGGTCGCCGACCACCTCCACGTCCGGCACCTCGGCGGCGACCCGGGACCGGATCAGGTCCACCAGGGGCGTCAGCCGGGCCGCCTCGGCCGCCGCGTCGGCCGCCGCCGCGCGCAGGCTCGCCGCCGCCGCCACCACCGCCGGCAGGTTCACCACCCCGGGGGTACGCCCGAACTCCCGTTCGTCGGCCGGCCACGGCGACTCCCAGCGGGTGCCCTTGCGGACCACGAGCAGCCCGACCCCGGGCGGACCGCCCCACTTGTGTGCGCTGGCGGTCAGCACCGACCAGCCGGCCGGCACCGGCATCCGGCCGACGAGTTGGGCCGCGTCGACGTGCAGCGGCACCCCGACGGTGGCGCAGGCGTCGGCCGCCCCGGCGACCGGTTGCACGGTACCCACCTCGTGACTGGCCCCGATCAGCGTCGCCAGCGCCACCCCGGGGGAGCGCACCGCCGCCGACCAGGCGTCCAGGTCGAGGCGGCCGAGCCGGTCCACCGGTACGGAGGTCGCGACGCCGCCGGCCGACCCGTGCCGCTGTGCGGCGTGCAGCACCGCCGAGTGCTCGATCGCCGAGTGCACCAGCGTCGCCCCGGCCCGCTGCCGGCCGACCAGGCCACCGAGCACGGCGGAGTGCGCGGCGTGCGTACCGCTGGGGGTGAAGGAGACCTCGTCGGGGCGGACGCCGAGGGTGGCGGCGGTGGCCTCGCGGGCGGCGTCGAGGAGCTGCCCGGCGCGGCGGGCCCGGGTGTAGAGGCGGGCGGGGTCGGCCCAGCCGTCGTCGAGGGCGGCCAGCAGCGCCTGCCGGGCCACCGGGTGCAGCGGCGCGGCGGTGGCCGCGTCCAGGTAGACCGGGTGGGCACTCACGACCGCAGACGCTATCGCGTGGGGGCGGACGGCACCCCCCGATGGGGGCGGACACTGACCCCAAGACCGTCGAGCCCGCCATGGTCGAGTAATCTGCGACCGTCGGTGACGCCTTTGCCGTCGGTGCTGATGGAATACCCCACCGCGGCGCGCTAGGGAGGCAGGACCAGGTGGTCGCAAGGAGTTCGGAGGTACGGCCGTCGGCCGTACGGCACGGTGCTTCCCCCGGAGCCGGTGTGCGTCGGCGGCGTGGTGCTGGCCGGCTCGCCGGGCTCGGTCTCGGCGGAGCTGCGCTGCTGGTTCTGCTCACCGGGTGTGACGTCGGCCGCTCGGTCGACGGCTTCGGCTGGCCGCAGGGCGGCATCACCCCCGAGTCGCACCGGATGTACGACCTGTGGATCGCCTCCTGCATCGCCGCCCTGGCGGTCGGTGTCTTCGTCTGGGGCCTGATCTTCTGGTGCGTCGTGCGCTACCGCAAGCGCGGCAACGAGCTGCCGGTGCAGACCCGCTACAACCTGCCGATGGAGTTCCTCTACACCATCGCGCCGATCCTGATCGTCTCCGTGCTCTTCTACTACACGGCGGTGGTCCAGACCGACGTGGTGCGCACGACGAAGAACCCCGACGTCACCGTCGAGGTCGTCGCCTTCAAGTGGAACTGGCAGTTCAACTACCGCGACGGCCAGGGCACCGAGGCCAACACCGTCGCGTCGGTGCTGGGCACCAGCGAGGTCATCCCGGTGCTGGTGCTGCCGACCAACCGGTCCATCCGGTTCGAGGAGACCAGCCGCGACGTCATCCACTCCTTCTGGGTGCCGGAGCTGCTGTTCAAGCGCGACGTGATGCCCGGCAAGATCCGTAACGTGTTCGAGGTCTCCAAGCTGGAGTCCGAGGGGGCGTACGTGGGCCGCTGCGCCGAGCTGTGCGGCAGCTACCACGCCTTCATGAACTTCGAGCTGCGGGTGGTCTCCCCGGAGGCGTACGACCAGTTCCTCGCCGCGAAGCGGGACGGCAAGTCGACGCAGGAGGCG
Organism: Micromonospora sp. S-DT3-3-22; assembly: GCF_015354745.1. Lineage (NCBI taxonomy): Bacteria > Bacillati > Actinomycetota > Actinomycetes > Micromonosporales > Micromonosporaceae > Micromonospora > Micromonospora sp. S-DT3-3-22. The sequence continues at coordinate 32,480 of NZ_JACGMO010000054.1, read as the reverse complement.
CTGACCGCCATCGGCCAGGACCCGTACGCGAAGACCACGCAGCCCTTCGACACCCGTCGTACGAAGGACAACTTCAACCCGGACGACGCGTCCGCGAGCGCGGGAAACTGAGGTATCCGGCATGAAGACCGAGTGGCGTATCTTCCTGATCATCGCCGTGTTCCTGCTCGGCGCGACGGCCCTCTACGGCGCGTGGACGTACGGCGACTCCGGTGGCCACGTCGAGTGGGTCGGCACGGTGGCTCTGCTGCTCTCCTTCCTGCTCTGCGCGATGTGCGGCGGCTTCTTCTGGTTCGTCTCCCGCCGCATCGACCTGCGCCCCGAGGACCGGCCGGACGGTGAGATCGCCGACGGCGCGGGCGAGATCGGCTTCTTCAGCCCCGGCAGCTACTGGCCGTTCGGGCTGGCGCTGGCCGCCGCGATCGCCGGCCTCGGCCTGGTGTTCTGGCAGTTCTGGCTGCTCGGCCTGGGCCTGGTACTGGTCATCTTCGCCGCCTGCGGCCTGCTCTTCGAGTACTACTCCGGCACCCGGCGCACCGCCGAGCACTGATCCGACGACGACGGGCCCGCCTCTCCCTACCCGGGAGGCGGGCCCGTCGTCGTCGCGTGATCGACTCCAGGGGGCCGAGGTGGCGGTGTCCCGGCGGACCTGTCACCGCCGCTTCGGCTCAGTTGAGCCGATCGGGCCAGACGGGTCCCTGGTCGGTCCAGGTGACACCCCGGTTGCGGCAGAGGCAGAAGGGGTGACCGACGGGGTCGGTGTAGACCCGCCATCCGTAGCCTTCGGGGCCGACGAAGTCCTGCTCCAGGGTCGCGCCGAGGGTCAGGACGCGGCGCTGTTCGGCCTCGATGTCGTCGACTTCGAAGTCGAGGTGGAACTGCTTGGGGTGCTCGCCGTCGGGCCACCGCGGGGCGTGGTACTCCGCCACCCTGATGAAGGCCAGCTCGATTTCGCCGAACCGGATGCCGGCCCACTCCTCGTCGCTGCCCTCCTTGACCGGGCGACCCGTCACCGCGGCGTAGAAGGCCGCCAGCCGCATCGTGTCCGGGCAGTCGATGATGAAATCCGTGAGTCGGAGCATCCGGTGATCCTGTCATGCCGCTCAGCAGGCCGGAGCCCGCGACGGGACCCGGGAGCCGGCGGTGCCTCCGCAGGGTCAGGCCGCGTGACGGCCGGCTGACGGGCGGCGGCGACGGTCGGCCAGGCGGGTGGGCTGGAAGGCGAAGGTCGCGATCAGCACCGCCGCGCCGCAGCCGGTGCAGGCCAGCTCGGGACAGTCGACGCCGTGACCGTCGGGGCACGGCGGCGCCTCGAACGGCTGAACGCCCTCGCAGGTGTCGCAGTAGAGCTCGCGGTCCGACACGGGCGTCTCCTCTCGCTCCGGAACCCGCCGATGGGCATCGCCGCCATCGTCGGAAACGGAAAAACTACTCCCGTGTAGTTTCCCACGCCCCTCCGACACGCCCCCGTCAGCCCCAACGGCACGGCCGGGCGCACCGGGCCCCGACGCGCCGCCACCAGCCCGGGGCCGGCACACCGCCCGGCCGGGTGACCCGTTCCCACATCATCGCTGTCAGAGGGAGCGGGCGACGTCGACCCAGCGTTCCAGGACGGCCGCCGCCGCCCCCGAGTCGATCGACTCGGTGGCCCGGGCCATGCCGGCACGGACCGCCTCGGTGAGGTCACCGTCCAGCGGGGCCTGGGTGGCGAGCGCGACGGCCGCGTTGACCAGGACGGCGTCGCGGACCGGGCCGGTCTCGCCGGCCAGCAGCCGCCGGGCCACGGCGGCGTTGTGGGCCGCGTCGCCGCCCCGCAGGTCGGCCAGGGTGGACCGGGGTACCCCGAGGTCGGCCGCGTCCAGCAGGGCCTCCCGTACGGTGCCCTGCTGGGCCACCCAGACCCGGGTCGGCGCGGCGGTGGTGAACTCGTCCAGGCCGTCCTCGCCGCGCATCACGATCACCGAGTCGCTCCGGCGGGCGAACACCTCGGCCATCACCGGGGCCATCCGGGCGTCGAAGCAACCGACCGCCCCGGCGTGCGGCCGGGCCGGATTGGTCAGCGGACCGAGGAAGTTGAACGCGGTCGGCACGCCGATCTCCCGGCGGACCGGGCCGGCGTGGCGCATCCCGGGGTGGAACCGGGCCGCGAAGCAGAAGCCGATCCCCGCCTCGGCCACGCACCGGGTCACCTGCTCCGGGCCGAGATCCAGCGGCACGCCGAAGAATTCCAGCAGGTCGGCGGTGCCGCACAGGGACGAGGCGGCCCGGTTGCCGTGCTTGACCACCCGGACGCCGGCGCCGGCCACCACCAGCGCGGTCATCGTCGAGATGTTGACCGTGTGGGCGAGGTCACCGCCGGTGCCCACCACGTCGACCGAGGTGCGCCGCAGCTCCTCCGGCAGGGTCACCGGCACCGCGTTGCCGAGCATCGCCTCGACCAGGCCGGCCAGTTCGGCCGGGGTCTCGCCCTTGGCCCGCAGCGCGATCGCGAACCCGGCGATCTGCGCCGGTACGGCGGCACCCGCCATGATCTCGTTCATCGCCCAGGCGGTGTCGGCGGTGGACAGCTCGTCGCCGCGCAGCAGCGCGTTGAGCAGGTGCGGCCAGGTCCGATCGCCCATGGTGGGCCTCCCGAGGCGGGCGTGGGGTGCGGGTGGACGGGTGCGCCCGTCACCCCGGGCGCCTGGGCGCCGCCGAGTGTCTGCGACTCAGGCGGCGGCGTGCGTACGCAGCAGCTCGGCGACCGTGGTGCCGGTGGTCACCGGGTCGAGCGGGTGCATCAGCACGCCGTCGACCTGCGCGTACGAGGCGAGCCATCGGTCGGCGGCCCGGGCGATGACCACGCAGGTCGGCGGGGCGTCGTCCCGGTCGTCCTTGATCTGGCGGGCGATGCCGAGGCCGCCGCCGGGGCTGGCCTCACCGTCGAGCAGCATCAGGTCGATCTCGTAGTCGTCGACCAGCCGGACGCAGCCGGCGTAGTCGGACGCCTCGACGAACTCGATCGTCAGGCCGGGTGCGGGACGGGTGCCGACGGCCAGCCGCATCCGGTCCCGGACCTGCGGGTCGTCGCTGTAGAGCAGGACGGTGCAAAGACGCTCGCTCATGCCGGCACTCCGCTTCGCTCCGTGCCGTGATGAGGCACCGTCGCACTGAGCCTGACTCGCTCGCTGCGCTCACTCATGGGCTGTACTCCTCGTTGCTGCCCGTTGATCGTACCGGGCGGTGTGGCGTACCCGACATCCCGCCTGCCGGCCCCCGGCGGACCGGGTGTCGCGGCAGCTCAGGACGGGGTTCCGGGGGCCGCGGCCGGGGTGGCGGCGGCCTCGGCGGCGCGGTCGCGGGCCTCCTGCCGGTCCAGCTCGCGGTCCACCCGGCGGGCCTCCCGCTCGGACTGCTTGATCCACTGGACGACCAGCACGGCGATCATCGTCACGCTGACGAACTCGCCACCGGCCCACAGGATGCCGCCGGCGACCACCTGGTCGTTCCACGGGTCGGACCAGGCCAGGCCCAGCGACGGGTACCAGTCGCCGCCGAACAGCGTGGTGCTCTGCATGATGGTGAGCCCGAGCACGGTGTGGAACGGCACCGACAGCAGCATCAGCAGCGCCCGCGCCGGGTACGGCCAGCGGCCGGGCAGCGGGTCGAGCCCGAGCAGCGGCCAGAAGAACACGCAGCCGGTCATGATGAAGTGCGCGTGCACCAGCTCGTGCGCCCAGGCGTGTTCGAGGGTGTAGCGGTACAGGTCGGTGAAGTAGAGCGCGAACGGGTTGACCACGAAGATGCTGAACGCCACCAGCGGGAAGCCGTAGATCCGGGCGATCCGGCTGTGCACGACGGCCAGCAGCCGCTTGCGCGGGCCGACCGGCAGGGTGCGCAGCGCCAGGGTGACCGGCGCGCCCAGGGCCAGGAAGATCGGCGAGATCATCGACAGCACCATGTGCTGCACCATGTGCACCGAGAGCAGGGCGGTGTCGTAGGCGTGCAGCCCACTGACGGTGACCGCGGCGATGCCGCCCAGGCCGGGCCCGAGGAAGCAGACGGTACGGATCACCGGCCAGTGGTCGCCGCGCAGCCGCAGCCGGTGGACCCCGTAGAGGTAGAGGCCGGCGGCGAGGACCAGGCCCAGGGCGAGCCAGCTGTCCAGCCGGGTCTCGGTGAAGACCCGGGTGATGTCGAACGGCGGCGGTACCTCGACGCCGCCGGCGGCGAGGCTGGTGGGCGGGGTCGCCGAGGTGGCGGCGAAGATCGAATCGACGTGCAGCACGCTTTTCAGGCTAGGCCAGGCGAACCGGACCGCCACGATCGGGCCATCCCCTCCCCGGGTTTGGCCCCCCGCTGATCGCCCGCCCCGGTCAAGGGCAATAATGACCGCGTGACTGCGGCCCCAGCCATTGACAAGAGCCGGATCCACTCTCTGACGCGGCCCAACATGGTCAGCGTCGGGACGATCGTGTGGCTCTCCAGCGAACTCATGTTCTTCGCGGCGCTGTTCGCGATGTACTTCTCGATCCGCGCGGCGGCGCCGGAGCAGTGGGAGAAGCACACCGAGGTCCTCAACATCCCCTATGCGACCACCTTCACGGTGATCCTGGTGCTGTCCTCGGTGACCTGCCAGCTCGGTGTGTTCGCGGCCGAGAAGGGTGACGTCCACGCCCTGCGGCGCTGGTTCACGATCACCTTCGTGATGGGCCTGATCTTCGTGCTCGGCCAGGCGAACGAGTACCTGACCCTGGTGCACGAGGGCGTGAAGATCAACGAAGACGGTTACGGGTCGATGTTCTACCTGACCACCGGCTTCCACGGCCTGCACGTGACCGGCGGTCTCATCGCCTTCATCATCTTCATGATCCGCACCACCATGGGCCGGTTCACCCCGGCCCAGGCCACGTCGGCGATCGTCGTGTCGTACTACTGGCACTTCGTCGATGTCGTGTGGATCGGGCTGTACGGCATGATCTACTGGCTTCAGTGATCTTGGCGTGTCACGTTCCGCGCCGCTGCTCCGTCCCCTGAGACAAGGTCCAACCGGTTAAGGACACAGGTCATGACTTCTGACAACGACCGCCGACGCGGTCTGCTCGCGCGCCTGCGCGGGCGGCCCGCGGCGCGCAGCAGGGGCCGCCGCCGGCTGGGCGCGGCGTTCCGGCTGATCGCCGCGTTGACGCTGGCCGGCGGCGCCTACACCGTCTTCGCCCCCGGCGTGCAGGCGCAGGAAAACCCGCCGCTCACCGGCGCCGCGGCCGAGGGCAAGGCGCTGTTCGACGTGAGCTGCGTGACCTGCCACGGTCGCAACGCCCAGGGTGTCGAGGGTCGTGGCCCGAGCCTGATCGGGGTCGGCTCCGCGTCGGTCGAGTTCCAGGTCGGCAGCGGTCGGATGCCGATGGCCCGGCAGGAGGCGCAGGCCATGCGCAAGCCGCCGGTCTTCACCGACGAGCAGGTGCGTCAGCTCGGCCAGTACATCCAGGAGCTCGGCGGGGGCCCGCAGGTCCCGCAGGGCAACCTCCGCGAGGGCGCCAACCTGGCCACCGGTGGCGAGCTGTTCCGGATCAACTGCTCGCAGTGCCACGCCTTCGGCGGTGGCGGCGGCGCGCTCTCCTCCGGCAAGTACGCCCCGAGCCTGGCCCCGGCCAGCGACGCGCAGATCTACGCCGCGATGCTCAGCGGCCCGCAGAACATGCCGGTGTTCGGCGACAACCAGATCACCCCGGAGCAGAAGGCGGACATCATCGCCTACATCCAGGAGACCCTGAAGGCCGACCAGGACCAGGGCGGCTTCAACCTCGGCCGGTACGGTCCGTCCACCGAGGGCCTGGCGATCTTCCTGGTGGGCATCGTCGCGCTGGTCTTCGCGAGCCTGTGGATTGCGGGCAAGTCGTGACCGGGCGGATCGTCAACACCATTGCCGTGGTGCCGTGCGCCGGCACCGCCCGTAGCGAGGTGACGGCATGAGCACCAAGACCGAGCAGCACGCCCCGCAGGACCGGGAGCCGCTCGACGTCCACGACCCCCGGCTCTCCCGGTTCGACATCGTCCAGGAGGGGGCCCGGCGGGACGACATCGAGATCGTCCACTACGAGGAGCAGGTCGTCCCGGGCAGCAAGGCCGAGCGCCGGCTGACCCGTACGGTCGCGGCGATGTTCCTGCTCACCGGCCTGGCCGCCACCGCGTTCCTGGTGGTCTACATCTGGTGGCCCTGGGAGTACGAGCCGGGTCGCGGCGGCGACAAGTGGTACACCCCGCTGCTCGGCCTCACCCTCGGCGTCGCCCTGCTCGGCATCGGCTTCGGCATCCTCACCTGGGGCAAGAAGCTGCTGCCCAAGGAGGTCTCGATCCAGGACCGGCACGACGGTCCCGGCTCGGCGGAGGACCGGAAGATCACCGGCGAGACCATGCTCTACCTCGCCGACGAGATGGGGGTACGGCGTCGTCCGCTGCTCGGCGTCTCGCTGGTCGCCGGCCTGCTGCCGGTCGGCGCGGTCGCCGCGGCCCCGCTGGTCGGTGGGCTGATCTCCAACCCGCACAAGAACAACCAGATGTTCACCACCGGCTTCGCCCCGGCCGACGGCAAGAAGATCCGGCTGGTCCGCGAGGACGGCCGGCCGATCCGCCCCGCCGACGTCAGCGCCGGCGGCCAGCTGACCGTCTTCCCCGGCATCGAGCACGGCGTCAGCAACAAGCACGCCGACTCGCCGACCCTGCTGATCCACCTGCGGGAGACCGACGCGGAGAAGTCCCGGCAGGCCAACTCGCGGGTCGGCCACGGTGACTACATGTGGGGCAACTACGCGGCGTACTCCAAGATCTGCACCCACGCCGGCTGCCCGGCGAGCCTGTACGAGCAGCAGACCAACCGGCTGCTCTGCCCGTGCCACCAGAGCCAGTTCCTGATCACCGACAACGCCCGGCCGGTCTTCGGCCCGGCGAGCCGGCGGCTGCCCCAGCTGCCGATCGAGGTGGACGAGGACGGCTTCTTCGTGGCGAAGTCCGACTACACCGAAACCGTCGGCCCCGACTTCTGGGAGCGGCCATGAAGCGCCGAAAGTTTGACGTAGCAGCGGTGCCGGGCAAGGCCGCCGGGGGAGTGGACGACCGCTTCCAGGTCGCCACCCCGCTGCGCAAGCTGCTCAACAAGGTCTTCCCGGACCACTGGTCGTTCCTGCTCGGCGAGATCGCGCTCTTCTCGTTCGTCGTGCTGCTGCTCACCGGGGTCTTCCTGACCTTCTTCTACGAGCCGGCGATGACCGAGGTGGTCTACAACGGCAGCTACGCCCCGCTGCGGGGCACCCCGATGTCCGCCGCGTACGCCTCCAGCCTGGACATCTCGTTCGATGTCCGGGGTGGCCTGATCATGCGGCAGATGCACCACTGGTCCGCGCTGCTGTTCATGGCCGCGATCGTGGTGCACATGATGCGGGTCTTCTTCACCGGCGCGTTCCGCAAGCCGCGGGAGACCAACTGGATCATCGGCTCGCTGCTGTTCTGGGTCGGCTTCCTGGCCGGCTTCACCGGCTACTCGCTGCCGGACGACGGCCTGTCCGGCACCGGCCTGCGGATCGCCTCCGGCATCATGCTGTCGATCCCGGTGATCGGCTCCTGGGTCACCTCGTCGGTCTTCGGCGGCGAGTTCCCCGGTGAGATCATCATCAGCCGGTTCTTCATCGCCCACGTGCTGCTGATCCCGGGCCTGCTGGTCGCGCTGATCAGCGCCCACCTGGGCCTGGTGTTCAAGCAGAAGCACACCCAGTGGCCCGGCCCCGGCCGGACCAACGAGAACGTGGTCGGCGAGCGGATGTTCCCGCGCTACGCGCTCAAGCAGGGCGGCTTCTTCATGGTCGTCTTCGGCGTGATCGCGCTGATGGGCGGCCTGTTCCAGATCAACCCGATCTGGTACTTCGGCCCGTACGAGGCGTGGGTGGTCTCGGCGGCCAGCCAGCCCGACTGGTACGTCATGTTCCTCGACGGCTCGACCCGTCTGATGCCCGCCTGGGAGATCAACATCCCGATCGGCAACGGGTACGTCATCCCGCCGCTGTTCTGGCCGACGGTCGTGCTGCCGGGCATCCTGGTCGGGCTCTCCACGCTCTACCCGTTCGTGGAGGCGCGGCAGCTCAAGGACTACCGGCACCACAACCTGCTGCAACGCCCCCGGGACGTGCCGGCCCGGACCGCGGTGGGCGCGATGGCCGTCGCCTTCTACATCGTGCTGACCCTCTCCGGGGCCAACGACGTGATCGCCGACAAGTTCCACATCAGCCTGAACGCGATGACCTGGGCGGGCCGGATCGGCCTGCTGTTCATCCCGCCGCTGGCGTACTACGTCACGTACCGGATCTGCCTCGGTCTCCAGCAGCACGACCGGGAGGTGCTGGCCCACGGCGTGGAGACCGGCATCATCCGGCGGCTGCCCGACGGCCGGTTCGAGGAGGTCCACCAGCCGCTCAGCGCCGGTGACGGCCACGGGCACGGTGAACTGGACTACGTCGGCTGGGTGGTGCCGAAGAAGATGAACCGGCTCGGGGCGCTCGGCCCGGCGATCCGGGGCTTCTTCTACCCGATCGAGAAGCCGGTCGAGGCGCCGGTCTCGCCGGGGCACCCGCCGGTGGAACCCCGCCCCGAGCGGGAGGAGATCGGCAGCGGAGACTCCCGCCGCTGACCTTCCCGTACCACTGCGCCGAAGCGCCCGCCGGAGTCCTCCGGCGGGCGCTTCGTCCGTTCCGGCGGCCGGCCGGCCGCACCGTCGGCGGGCGGCGTGACCGGCCACCAACGGGTGGAAAGCGCAGGAATAACCCGCGCCAGCCGGGTATCCGTGCGGTCCAACGAAAAACGGGGAGGGAACATGTTGGGTATCAAACGCCTGGGACTGCTGGCCACGCTGGTGGTGGTCGGCCTGGCCCCCGCGGCTGCCGCGCAGGCCGCCGCGCAGCCGTCGGCGCAGGACACCCAGTACCTGCAGGCGGTGCACCAGGTCAACCTGGCCGAGATCGTCACCGGGAACCTGGCCCAGAAGAAGGGGCAGAACGAGCAGGTCAAGCAGTTGGGGCAGCAGTTCGTCACCGATCACACCCAGCTCGACCAGACGGTGAAGAGCACCGCCCAGCAGCTGAACGTGACCCTGCCGAACGCGCCGACGGCCGACCAGCAGAAGGTGATCGACAAGCTCAACGGCCTCAACGGTGCCGCGTTCGACAAGGCGTGGGTGACCGCTGAGCTGGCCGGTCACGTGCAGGCCATCCAGGCCACCCAGACCGAGATCTCGCAGGGCTCCGAGCAGTCGGTGGTCCAGCTCGCGCAGGACGCGCTGCCGGTGTTGCAGGCGCACTACGACGCGCTGGTCGCCCTGGCCCAGGAGTTGGGCGTCCCGGTCCCGCAGACCAGCGCCAGCGGCACCGCGAGCCCGGGTGGCAGCGGTACGCCGGCTCCGGGCGGCACGACCGAGTCCCCGGCCCCGGGCGGCACCACGGAGTCGCCGGAACCGGGTGGCACCACCGAGACGCCGGCTCCGGGCAACAGCTGACGTCCCGTACCACCTGACGGTGGCCGGTCCCCAGCGGGCCGGCCACCGTCGCCTGTCCGGCGGCGGTCAGTCGGCGCTGGCCAGGCCGATCGCGAACGCCTCCTCCAGGTCGTGCTGGGAGTAGGCGCGGAAGGCGATGTGCGACTCGGTGTTGAGCACCCCGGGGACCTTGGAGATGCTGCCGGCGATGACCTTGGCGATCTGCTCGAACTCCCGGACCCGGACGATGGCGATCAGGTCGACGTGCCCGGCCACCGAGTAGACCTCGCTGACACCGGGCAGGTTGGCCAGGTTCTCGGCCACCTCGGGGATCGAGTCGGTGGCGCAGTCGATCAGGACGATCGCGGTGATCACTTGACGATTCTCCGTTCGTCGTGCCCGGCGCGACGCCGACCTGGCGTCGTTGACCATGCTAGTGCCGCCCCCACCCGCCCCCGGGCCGCCGGGTCGGGGCCTGTCGCGATGTCGCTGATATTGCGCTGTCCGGGCCGGGTGGAGGCCGCTACATCGGCGACATCGGGTCGATCAAGACCGGGCCGGGCGTGCCGGTCAGAGCAGCATGGTGCGGGGGTCGGCGGCCATGGCACGCAGCCAGGCCGCCGCCTCGGCCGCCCCCGGGCAGCGGGCGGTGTCCAGCGCGGCGGCCAGGGCGTACATCTCGGGCGGCGGGATGAGCAGGCTCTCCCTGCTGCGCAGCCCCAGCTTGACCGTGCCGGTGTCGGCGGTGACGGTGAGCACCGGGGTCCGGGTGACCGCGCCGGTGGCGACCAGCGAACCGTCGCCGGAGACGCCGGTATGCGCGACGGCCGCCGCGTGCAGCGACACCGACCGGGCGGACCGCAGGTCGACGCTCCTGGCGGTGAGCCCGACCACGGTGAGCCGGCTGCCCTCCAGCCAGGCGCCGGTGCGCACGATGCTGGTCACCAGCAGGCCGACGAGGAGCATGACCAGCCCGGCCGACAGCAGCGCGACGAGCGCCGGCAGCGCCGGGCTGCCGTCACCGCCCGCCGCGTTCAGACCGGTCCCGAGGAACGCGCCGACACAACCGCAGGTGACCGTCAGGAGGGCACCCAGCACCAGCAGCGAGACGACCCGACCGGTACGGCTCGACCGGTAGCCGACCGACAGGGGGATGCGGGGCACGGAGGGCTGCATGCCGGTGATTCTGACACCGGTGATCAACCTTCGCCTGGTGAGGCGGCCACGGTGAGCCCGTCGCCCGCCCGGATCGCGTCGCGGAGCCGTTCGTGGGGGCCGACCGTCGCGCCGGGCCAGACCACCACGCGCTCCACGTCGCCGCGTACCACCGCGCCCGCGCCGACCACCGCGTGCCGGGCCCGGCCGGTGACGGTGGCGTCCGGGGCGACCAGCGCGTCGTCGCCGGCGGCGTGCAGGTTGGCCGCCAGGTAGTCGGCGGGCGTGCCGGTGTCGAAGAACGTGCCCGGGTACGGCACCACGGTCAGCTCGCCGGCCGCCTCCGCCGGCCGCCACACCGTGCGGACCAGGTCACCGAAGCTGGCCGGCAGCTCCCGCACCCGGTGCCAGGGCAGCAGCGAGAAACCGGTGAAGACGTGCCCGTCGAAGGTGCCGGGGGCGCGCGGGTCGGGTGCCGGCCGGCCCAGCAGGCGTACGGACCGGAAGTCCCACCCGGCCAGCAGCGCCGCGACGTCCGGCCCGGGGGCGGCACCGGGATCGGCCAGGTACGCGTCGGCGTTGCCGACCAGCACCCCCCGGCCGGCGATCCAGTCCCGCAGGTTGCCCAGCCCACCGGCGGTGCCCAACGGGTCACCCGGCTCCACCGACAGATGCGCCCGGTCGCCGACGTGCGTCACCACCTGGTCGGCCAGGTAGCAGGCGTTCACCGCCACCCGCCCCGGCCCGGTCAGGCCCAGCCCGGCGAGCCGGTGCAGGGCCCGGTCCAGCAGCGGCACGTTGCCGACCGGGCAGAGCGCCTTGGGCACCCGGGCGGTCAGCGGGCGCAGCCGGGTGCCCTCACCGGCGGCGAGCACCACCGCGCACAGGCCGTCCGGGGCGGTCACGTCGTCGGCTGGCCGGCCTGCGGCCCGATGCCGTAGTGGCCGAGCAGGTTGGCGGTGGCCCGGCTCAGCCGGGGCAGGTCGTCCAGCGGGTGCCAGGCCGCCTCGAAGACCTCCGCGCCGTCCACGGCCAGCTCCGTCGTGGCGGCGGGCACCTCCGCCTCGAAGACCATGTCCACCCAGCCCCGGGTGTGCACCACGGCGTTCGGCACGGCCGGGCGGAGCTGCTCCGGGGCGAGCCGGACGCCGGACTCCTCGTACAGCTCGCGGGCCGCGCCGACGACCGGGGCCTCCCCGCGCTGGAGCAGACCGGCGGGCAGCGTCCAACTGTGCCCGGGGGGCTGGCGCAGCAGCAGGAGCCGGCCGGCCCCGGCGGCCCCGCTGTCCCGGACCAGGGCCACCGCGCCGACCACGTACTTCGGCCCGGCGAGCCGGACCAGGCGACGACGCACCGAGACCGGCAGCCGGTAGAAGACCTTGTACGCGACGGCCCGGCCGGTGGCGCGGGAACGGAGGATCATGGCCTCCAGGCTAGGCCGTCGGTGCGGTGTCGTGGGGTGCGGGGCGACCGGTCACCCGGCCAGGGCCTCACTGTCGATGGTCGACCAGGTCGATGAGCTGGCGGACCACGGTGTCTGGTTCGACCGCCCGGTCGAAGACCGCGACCAGCAGGGTCTCCAGGTCGGGGTAGCCGAGTTCCTCCGACAGCCGCAGCAGCGGCAGGTCGCTGGCCAGGCCCCGGTTGTGCTTGCGCAGCGCCAGGCCGATGGTGGCCCGCCCGAGGCGGACCTTGTCGGCGATGGAGATGCCGGGCTCGACGTGCTCGGTGAACCAGCGGCTGATCTGCATCTGCGCGTGCGGCGACTTGACGAAGTCGAGCCACTCGCGGCGGGGCCCACGCGGGGCCGCCGTGGCCTCGAAGCCGCTCTCCGCGTCGCTCTCGGTGTAGATCTCCACCACGTCGCCCTCGTCCAGTTCGGACGCCAGCGGGGCGAGCCGGCCGTTGATCCGCGCCGCGAGGCAGTGGTCGCCCCGCTCGGTGCCCAACTCGTAGGCCAGGTCGACCGGGGTGGCCCCGGCCGGGAGCACCACCTGCCGGCCGTCGGCGACCACCTGGATCTGCGCCTCGGCCAGGTCGCACCGCAGCGACTGGAGGAACTGGGCCGGGTCGGGGGCCTCCTGCTCCCAGTCGAGCACCCGGCGCAGCCAGGAGAGCTGGTCGGTGTTGCTGGACCCGGTGGCGGCCCGGGGGAAACGGAAGTCGGCGGCCACGCCGTACTCGGCGCAGCGGTGCATCTCCCGGGTGCGGATCAGCACCTCCACCGTGCGGTCCTGCGGGCCGCAGACGCTGGTGTGCAGGGAGCGGTAGAGGTTGTTCTTGGGGGAGGCGATGAAGTCCTTGAACCGGCCGGGGACCGGTCGCCAGCGGCCGTGCACCGCGCCGAGGGCGGCGTAACAGTCGGTGGCCGGGCCGTCCACCACGATCACGATCCGGGGCAGGTCGTACGGCACGGCGTGCCCACCGGCCACGGTGTCCTTCCAGATCGAGTAGAGGTGCCGGGGCCGGACGCTCACCTCGGCGTCGACCCGGCTGCGGCGCAGCGCCACCTTGGCCTGGGCCACCACGTCGTCGAGGTAGGCGTCCCAGCCGGGCCGGTCGTGCACGTGCCGGGCCAGCCGGGCGTGCTCGTCGGGTTCCAGGTGCAGCAGCACCACGTCGTCCAGGTCGCGCTTGAGGGTCTGGATGCCGAGCCGGTCGCAGAGCGGGACCAGCACCTCCTGGGTCTTGCGGGCGATCCGCTCCCGGGAGGCGGCCGAGCGGACCCCGAGGGTACGCATGTTGTGCAGCCGGTCGGCCAGCTTGATGATCAGCACCCGGACGTCCTTGCCGGCCGCGATGATCATCTTGCGGATCGTCTCCGCCTCGGCGGCCTTGCCGTAGAACGCCTTGTCGAACTTCGTCACCCCGTCGACCAGGTGCGCCACCTCGGGCCCGAAGTCCTCGCTGAGCGCCTGGAGGGTGTAGCGGGTGTCCTCCACCGTGTCGTGCAGCAGCGCCGCGACCAGGGTGGTGGTGTCCATCCCGAGGTCGGCGCAGATCTGGGCGACCGCCAGCGGGTGGGTGATGTACGGCTCGCCGCTCTTGCGGAACTGGCCGCGGTGCATGTTCTCGGCGATCGTGTACGCCCGGCGCAGCACCGAGGCGTCCGCGCTCGAATGGATGCCCCGGTGGGTACGCACCAACTGGGTCACCGGGTCGCCGTCACCGGCCGGCCAGCTCAGCAGGGACCGTAGCCGACGGGCCAGGGGAAGCTCACCCGGCTGGGCCGGGAGCGCACCCCCCAGGGCGGCGCCGTGTCCGGCGTCGACGTCCACGAGGGACACCTCCTCACCCCGGCTCCACGGTCACCGTCGCCGGCAACCGGAAGCAGGCCCACGAAACGGGCAGGACTGCACTCCCTTAACAGACTAAGCGAGGCGAGGTCGTCCGATCGGACACTTGCTCATGAGCGTTCGGTCGAGAGTTGGTGGGACCCGCCGCCCTCGGCCTTCGCCAGCAGGTCGCGGAACCGTCCCGCGCCGGCCACCGGGGACGACCATTCGGAGGTCATCTCCACCAGCCGGGTCTCCGGCCGTTCCAACCAGGACAGGATCCGCTCGGTCTCCTCGGCGGTGGCCCGGGGCACCGGCCCGTGACCGCCCGGCTCCACCGTCTCGGCGGTCGCCCGGATCGCGGTGATCGTCGGTCGGGGGTGGACGCCCGGCGGGGACACCCCGGCCCCGGCGAGCCGCCCGTGCCGGACCAGCGCCAGCTCCCAGCCTCCCCCGGCGGCGGGTCGGGCGGCGGCCAGCTCGGCGATCCGGGTCAGCCCGGCCAGCCGCTGCATCCGGACCGTGGCCCGCAGCACCGCCGCCAGCCGGGAGCGCACCACCGCCGCCTCCTCGTAGCGCTGCGCGGCGGCCAACGCCTCGATCCGGGCCAGCAGGGCGTCCACCACCACCTGCGGGTCACTGGTGGTGGCGGTGCGGAACGGGGCGACCGCGCGGTCGTCGTACTCCTGCGGGGTGATCCGGTGCTCGCAGGGCGCCGGGCAGCGGCCCAGCTCGGCCAGCGCGCAGGCCGGCGTGACCGTGCGCAGCGACAGCCGGTGGGTGCACTGGCGCAGCGGCACCGCGTCGTGGAACCCGGCGGCGGCCAGCTCGGCGGCCCGGGTGGAGCGGAACGGGCCGAGGTAGGCGGTGTCGCCGGGGGCCAGGCCGCGCACCACCGACAACCGGGGGTACGGCCCGCCGGTGAGCTTGAGCCACACCATCCGTTCCGGATACTTCGACCGCCGGTTGTACGGCGGCGCGTGCGCGGCGATCAACCGCAGCTCGCGGACCTCCGCCTCCAGCGGGTGGGCGCACTGGACCGCCTCCACCCGCTCGGCGGCGGCCAGCATCTCCGACATCCGGGCCCGCTTCTCGGCGGCGGTGAAGTAGCTGCGGACCCGGGTGGCGATGTCGCCGGAGGTGCCGACGTAGAGCGGCCGGTCGTCGGCGGCCCGGAAGATGTAGACCCCGGGCCCCCGGGGCAGCCCGTCGGCGAGGTGCCGTTTGCGCCGCTGGGTCGGGGTGACCGCGCGGGCGAACTCGATCGCCTCGCCGACGGTGTCGACCCGGTGCCCACCGAGCCGGGCGATCAGGCCGTGCAGCACGTCCACGGTGGCCTTGGCGTCGTCGAGCGCCCGGTGGGTGGGCTGGGTGGCGGTGCGGAAGTAGGCGGCCAGGGTGCCCAGCTTGCGGTTGGGCACCTCGTCGCGGCTGAGCACCCGCCGGGCCAGCGCCGCCGTGTCCAGCACCCGGGGGTTGGGCCAGCGGTAGCCGTGCTTCGCGCAGGCGGCCTTGAGGAAACCCACGTCGTACGGCGCGTTGTGGGCCACCAGCACGGCGTCGGCGACGAACTCCAGGAAGCTCGGCAGCACCTGCTCGATCGGCGGGGCCGGCACCAGCATGGCCTGGGTGATGCCGGTCAGCACGGTGATGAACGGCGGGATCGGCACCCCCGGGTTGACCAGGGTGGCGAGCACCCCCAGCTCCTCGCCGCCGCGTACCTTCACCGCGCCGATCTCGGTGATGCCCCCGCCGTCGGGTGAGCCGCCGGTGGTCTCCAGGTCGACCACCACGAACGTCGTCGCGTACAGCGGCAGGGCCGGATCGACGCCGCCGGCCGACCGGTCCAGGCCGGCCAGGGTCTGCTGGACGTACTCCCCAGGTGCCACGGGCGGCAGGCTAACCGTTCGGTGCGACACTCCCGTCACCGCAGCCCCAGGGGCCCCGGGCGGCATAGGATGAGAGATCGGCTCACTCATCCGGCGGTGGGCCCGGTCGCGGTGGGAGACTTGCCCCATGCCCCTCACCGACCCGTACGACGACCACCTCCCGCTGGAGGGGTCGTCCACCGCCGCGCCCGGGGCCGGCGGGGACCTGGGTGCGGGGGCGCCCGAGGCGGCCCGGCCCGATCCCGGGGTCCCGCCCGACGTCGGCCCGCCCTCGGTCGACGCCGGCCCGCCGGATGTCGACCCGGAGCCGGCGGCCGGTGCCGCTGCGGCCGGGGCCGACGACGTCGACGCGGACCCGTCCGGCGGTGGCACGACCGACGCGGACGCCGCCGAGACGGCGCTGCCGGAACCGGAGCCCGTCCTGCCCGAGCCGGTCCGGCAGCGGATCGTGGCGCTCACCGCGGCGGTCCTGCCCGGTCTGCCCGCCGACGAGGTGCCGGTGCCGCTGCGCCGGGTGGCGAAGTTCGCCCCCAACCGGCGGGCCCGGCTCGGCGGCTCGGTGATCGCCGCCCAGCTCACCGCCGACCCGCTGTTCCGGCAGCGGGTCACCGCCCGGGTGCTGACCGACGCCGGTGACCTCGGCGCGGCCGTGGTCGAGGGCACCGCTCCGGCCGCCGCCGACCCGGTCGAGGTGGCCGCCCTGGCCTACCTGGTGCGCCCCCGGGGCTGGCGGGAGCTGATCGACGCCAGCGGCGCGGCGGTCCGCGCCGAAGCGGACAGCGCGGTCGTCGCCGAGCTGGTCCGCGAGGCCGAACAGCGGGCCACCCGGGCCGAGCACGACCGGGCGGTGGCCCGGGTGGAGGCGGACAAGCTCCGCGACGAGTTGGCCCGGGTCCGCGAGGAACTCGGCCAGCTCCGGGAGGAGAACCGCCAGCTCCAGCGCGGCCTGCGGGAGACCCAGGCCAGGGAACGCCGGGCCAACGAGCTGCTCGCCACCGAGCGTGGCCGGGCCGCCCGTGCCGCCGCCGACAGCGACGCCGAGCTGCGCCGGGCACGGGCCCGGCTGGCCGAGGCCGAGGCGGCGGCGGGCGTGGCCAGGGCCAGCGCCAAGGAGGCCCGTTCGGTCGACGACGCCCGGCTGTGGCTGCTGCTGGAGACGATCGGCCAGGCCGCGGTGGGGCTGCGCCGCGAACTGGCCCTGGACCCGGTGGACAAGCTCCCCGCCGACTTCGTGGCCGACGCCTTCACCGACGCCCCGGCCGCCGCCCAGGGCGGGCCGGCCGCCCGCGCCCGGGACACCGACGACCCGGCCCGGCTGGACCAGTTGCTCGCCCTGCCCCGGGCGCACCTGGTGGTGGACGGCTACAACGTCACCAAACGCGGGTTCGGCGAGATGTCCCTGGAGCAGCAGCGCAAACGGCTGATCACCGGGCTGGGCGGGATCGCCGCGCAGACCGGCGACGAGGTGACGGTGGTCTTCGACGGGGCGGAGCGGATGCACGGCCTGCCGCCCACCCCGCGCGGGGTGCGGGTGCTCTTCTCCCGCAAGGGGGAGACCGCCGACGAGCTGATCCGCCGGCTGGTCCGGGCCGAGCCGCCCGGCCGCCCGGTGGTGGTGGTCTCCTCCGACCGGGAGGTCGCCGACGGGGTACGCCGGCACGGGGCGTACCCGCTGGGGGCCGACTCGCTGCTGCGCCGGCTGGCCCGCTCCTGACGTGTTGATCACCGGTTGTCCGGTTGTGTCGTACCCGATGGCTAGTGTCCGACCTGACCGACGGTGCTCGGGCGGTGACGAGGGTCTGCCGCCCGACGCCGCACAGCGTCAGGAGGCACGATGCTCATCGACTGCGACGGCTGCCGGGTCCGGGGTGCGGGCTGCGCCGGCTGCCTGGTGACGGCCCTGCTCGACACCGACTCCCCGGCGGCCGGCCTGGGCGCCGCCGAGCACCGGGCGATCGAGGTGCTCACCCGCTCCGGCTTCGAGGTGGAGGTGCTGGCCCACGAGACCCGCCGGGCCCGGTCGACCCGCCGCCGGGTCGCCTGACCGCCGCCCCGCCGGAGCGGCGGCTGGTGGACACCACGGCGGGGCCGCGCCGGCGGGCCATAGGATGGGCGCTCACGGCGGGAGGAGCGGCGGCATGACACGGGTACGACGCCATGCCCGCAGACCCGGCCCCGGGGCGCCCCGGTGACCCCGCGCGGCTGGGCGGTGCTCACCCTGGCGGCGTTGGTGCTGGCCCTGGTCGTGGTCGGTGCCCTGCTGGTCCCGTGGAGCCGGCCCCCGGCCCCCCGCGCCGACCAGCTCGCCGCGCTGCGTGACCTGCCCGCCGACCAGGTGGCCCGGGGGCGCGCGTTGCAGGCGGCCCTGCGCCCCGGCCGCTACACCGGGCTGGCCGTCGGCCTGCTGGTCGCCCTGCTGCTCGGGCTGACCCCGCTCGGCGCCCGGCTGGTCGAGCTGGCCGGGCGACCCTTCGGCGACCACTGGATCGCCCGCGCCGTGCTCGGCGGGATCGCCGTGGTGCTCGTCGCCGACCTGCTCACCCTCCCGTTCGCCGCCTGGCGGCAGTCGGTGCTGACCCGGTACGGGCTGAGCACCCAGGGCTGGGGCGGCTGGACGGTCGACCTGCTCAAGTCGTACGCGCTCAGCGCGGTGCTCGCCGCGACCGTGCTGCTCGGCTTCTACACCGTCACCCGGCTCGCCCCGCGCTGGTGGTGGGCGTTCGGGGCGGCCGGCGCGGCCGGGCTGGTGGTGCTGCTGTCCTTCGTGCTGCCGGTGCTGGTCGAACCGGTGTTCAACCGGTTCACCCCGATGGAGCAGGGGCCGCTGCGTACCGAGCTGACCGCGCTCGCCGAGCGCGACGGCGTACCAGTGCGGGACGTGCTGGTCGCCGACGCCTCCCGCCGCACCCGGGCGGTCAACGCGTACGTCTCCGGTCTGGGGCCGACCCGGCGGGTGGTGGTCTACGACACCCTGCTGCGCGAGGCCACCCCGGCCGAGGTGACCAGCGTGGTCGCGCACGAGCTGGGCCACGCCAAGGACCGCGACGTCTGGACCGGCACGCTGACCGGCGCGCTCGGGGCCGCCGCCGCGGTCGTCGCGCTCTACCTGGTCGGCTCCTGGACGCCGCTGCTGCGCCGGGCGGGCGTCGACTCGATCGCCGAGCCCCGGGCGTTCGCGCTGCTGATCGCCCTGGTGACGGTCGTCGGGCTGGTCGCCGGCCCGGTGCAGGCGCTGGTGTCGCGCCGGGTCGAGGCGCGGGCCGACGCGCACGCCCTGGCGCTCACCGGCGACCCGACCACCTTCGAGGCGATGCAACGCCGGCTCGCCGGGGTCAACCTGGCCGATCCCGACCCGCCCCGGGCGGAGTACCTCTGGTTCGCCTCGCACCCGTCCACGGTGGAGCGGATGGCCGCCGCCCGCGCGTACGCCCGGGAGGCCGGCCGGTGACCCGGACCCTGCTGATCACCAACGACTTCCCGCCCCGTCCCGGCGGCATCCAGTCGTTCGTGCACCACCTGGCGGTCCGCCAGCCGCCCGGCTCGGTGGTGGTCTACGCCTCCAGTTGGCGCGACACCGCCGGGTTCGACGCCGCGCAGCCGTTCCCGGTGGTCCGGGACGCGACCCGGGTGCTGCTGCCGACCCCGCGGGTCGCCCGCCGGGCCGCCCGGCTGGCCCGGGAGCACGGCTGCGACACGGTGTGGTTCGGCGCCGCCGCCCCGCTGGGTCTGCTCGCCGGGGGGTTGCGTCGCCGGGCCGGCATCCGCCGCGCCGTGGCGCTGACCCACGGCCACGAGGCCGGCTGGGCGACGCTGCCGGGGGCCCGCGCCGCGCTGCGCCGGATCGGCCGGGACACCGACGTGGTCACCTACCTCGGCGACTACACCCGGGTACGGCTGGAACGCGCCCTGCGCGGCGTCACCGAGCTGCACCGGCTCGCCCCCGGGGTCGACGTGGACACCTACCACCCCGGGGTGGACGGCGCTCCGGTGCGGGCCCGGCTCGGGCTGGCCGACCGGCCGGTGGTGGTCTGTGTCTCCCGGCTGGTCGCACGCAAGGGCCAGGACATGCTGATCCGGGCCCTGCCGGCGATCCGCCGCCGGGTGCCCGACGCGGCGCTGCTGGTGGTCGGGGGTGGGCCGTACCGGGCGACGCTGGAGAAGCTGGCCCGGTCCACCGGTGTGGAACGTGACGTGGTGTTCACCGGCTCGGTGCCGTGGGAGGCGCTGCCCGCCCACTACGCGGCCGGTGACGTCTACGCGATGCCCTGCCGTACCCGCAACCGGGGGCTGGACGTCGAGGGGCTCGGCATCGTCTACCTGGAGGCGTCGGCGACCGGGCTGCCGGTGGTGGCCGGTGACTCCGGCGGCGCACCGGACGCGGTCCGCGAGGGCGAGACCGGGTACGTCGTCCCGGGGCGGGACGTCGCCGTGCTCGCCGACCGGGTGGCCACCCTGCTCGCCGACCGGGACCTGGCCCGGCAGCTCGGCGCGGCCGGGCGGGCCTGGGTGGAGAAGGAGTGGCGCTGGGAGACCCAGGCCCGCCGCCTGACGGACCTGCTCACCGGCACCGCCGCCCCTGGCTGAGCCGCCGGTCGACCCGCCCCGGAACGGGCCTCAAGTTGTGGGTCAGCGGATCTGTTCGAGGATGCGGGCGGCGGGGGCGGGCTTGCCGAAGTGCCAGCCCTGGCCGGCGTCGCAGCCGATGGCGCGCAGCAGGTCGGCCTGGTCGGCGGTCTCCACCCCCTCGGCGGTGACGGTCAGGTCCAGCGCGTGGGCCAGCGACACCAGCGAGGCCAGGATCTGCTCGTCGTTGCGGCTGGCCGGGTCGACCTGCGGGCGGCGCAGCCTGGTCACGAACTCGCCGGCCACCTTCAGCTCGGTCACCGGCAGGTCCCGCAGGTAGACCAGGTTGCTGTAGCCGGTGCCGAAGTCGTCGATGGCGATCCGGACACCCAGGTCGTTGAGCATCCGCAGGGCCCGGACCGGGTCCTCCCCGCCGGTGCTCATCATGGTGCTCTCGGTGATCTCCAACTGGAGCCGTTGCGGCGGCAGCCCGGTCTGCGCCAGCAGCCCGCGCACCTCCTGCACCAGGTCGGGGCGGTGGACCTGCCGGACGGCCAGGTTGACGCTGACGAACGGGGCCGGCCCGCCGCCGGCCGCCCAGCTCTCCGCCTCCCGGCACGCCTCGGCGAGCACCCAACCGCCGAGCCGGACGATCAGCCCGGTCTCCTCGGCCAGGCCGATGAAGCTGTCCGGGCCGAGCACCCCCAGCTCGGGGTGCCGCCAGCGGACCAGCGCCTCCACCCCGACCACGGTGCCGTCCCGCAGTGACGTCAGCGGCTGGTAGTCGAGGAAGAACTCGCCCCGGTCGAGGGCGGCGGGGATGGCCGCCGACAGGGCGTACCGGGCCAGCTCGGTGCGGTGCCGGGCCGGGTCGAACAGCGCCCAGCGGGCGCCGCCGGCCGCCTTGGCCCAGTGCAGGGTGCTGTCGGCGGCCCGCATCAGCTCACCCGGGGTGGTGCCGGCCACCGGCCGTTCGACGATGCCCGCGCTGGCGGTGACGGTCAGCTCGTGCCCCTCGACCAGGGCCGGCTCGGCGACCGCGGCGAGCGCCGCCTCCGCCACCTTCACCACGTCGTCGGTGCCGTCGGTGTGCTCGACGAGGATGACGAACTCGTCGCCGCCGAGGCGGGCCACCAGGTGCTCGCCGAGCGCCCGGCTCAGCCGCTGCGCCACCTGCACCAGCAGGGCGTCGCCGAGCTGGTGGCCGAGGGAGTCGTTGACCACCTTGAACCGGTCGAGGTCGAGGAAACACACCCCCACCCGGGCGGAACCCCGCCCCGGGGCGGCGATGGCGGTGGCGAGCCGCTCGGTGAACAGGGTGCGGTTGGGCAGGTCGGTGAGCGGGTCGTGGGTGGCCTGGTGGCGGAAGCGGGACTCGCTGTCGCGCAGCGCCCGTTCGGCCTGGGCGCGGGCCACCATCGCCGCCCGCCGGATGGACTCCTGCTCGTCGAGGGTCCGGTCGCGCAGCGCGCGGGCGTACCCGGTGGTGATGGTGGCGAGCAACCGGGCCAGCCGGTCGGAGATGTCGTCGCCGACCAGGCCCAGGTCGCGCAGCAGGCGGAGCTGGACGACCTCGACGGTACGCCCCAGCCCCTCCGCCGAGGCGATGTGCGCGGCCACCAGCTCCGCACCCACCTGGTGACCGATGCGCGGGTCGAACGGCTCGGCCCGCAGCGCGGCGGCCAGTCGTACGGTGAGCCGTTGCAGCAGCTCCTCCAGCTGGGCCTGGGTCATCGGCAGGTAGCTGGTGCCGGAGACGGCCTTGGCCCAGGCGCGGGCGAACGTGCCCGGGCAGGACGCCCGGGGGCTCGCCGGCTCACCCATCGAGACGCCCGACGCCGCCGAGGAAGACGGCCTGCTCGGCGTTCTCGGCGCTCTCCGGCGTCTCGGGTCGCCACTGCGGCACCCAGACCACCCCGGGATCGACAAGCGTGAAGCCGTCGAAGAACGCGGTCAGCTCGGCCCGGCTGCGGATGCACAGCGGGTTGTCGGTACGCCGGTAGACCCGTTCCGCCTCGGCCCGTTCGGCCCCGCTGCGGGTGTCGTCGCTGGCCTGGGAGAGGACCAGGTAGCTGCCCGAGGCCAGCGCCGCGCGCAACGTCCGCAGGGTGTCCTCGGGATGGTCGGAGTGCGGGATGAAGTGCAGCACCGCCACGATCATCACGGCCACCGGCTGGGAGAAGTCGATCAGCCGGGTCACCTCGGGGTGCGCCAGGATCGCCTCCGGCCGGCGCAGGTCCTCCTGCACGACGGCGGCGTTGGGGTTGCCGGCGAGGATCTCCTGGCTGTGCGCGACGGCGACCGGGTCGACATCGACGTAGACCACCCGGGCCCGCGGGTCGGCCCGCTGGGCGATCTCGTGCACGTTGCCGACGGTGGGGATGCCAGAGCCGATGTCGAGGAACTGGCGGATGCCGGAGTCGACCAGATGCTGCACCACCCGGCGCAGGAAGGCCCGGTTGGCCTGGGCCATCAACGGCGCGTCGGGCACCGCCTCCACCATCGCCCGGGCGGCCACCCGGTCGGCGGCGAAGTTGTGCGAGCCGCCGAGGTAGTAGTCGTACATGCGGGCGACACTGGGGCGTTCGATGTCGATGTCGTCGGGTGCCCAGTTCGGTCGCTGCATCCCCAACCCCTTTGTCGAGTACCACCGCGAGCAAGGTCGACCGTACGGTTCACCCGGGTATTCTGCCCGCCCACCGCCCGGGTGCAAAGACCGTGATCAGTGCGCGACGGGTCCCTCACCGGGCGCAGTCGAACCGGTGGTGTGCCGACGGCAGGCCCGGGTCCGGGGTGGACCCGGGCCTGCCGTCCCGGCGGGGTGGCCCCGCCTCAGAACTTCGGGGCGTCCGGCGCCTCGAGCAGGCCCAGCCGCAGGGCGGTCATCAGCGCCTGCGCCCGGTTGGCCGCGCCCAGCTTCTCGTAGAGCTTCGAGATGTGGGTCTTGGCGGTGGACTCGCTGACGAAGAGCTGCTTGGCGATGCCGGCCACGCTCATGCCGTCGGCGAGCAGCCGCAGCACCTGCCCCTCGCGGGGGGAGAGCTGCGGGCCGGACGGGGCCAGCCGGCGCTTCATCGCCTCGGCCAGGTCGGCGGCGGTGAACGCGCTGGGCGAGGAGGCGGCGTGCCGGGCGGCGGCCACCACCTCGTCGGCCGGCGCGGTCTTCGGCACGAAGGCGCTCGCCCCCGCCTCCAACGCGCCGAAGAGCTGGTCGTCACCGGCGTACATGGTGAGCACCACGATGCCCATCGACGCGCTGGACTTGCGCAGCGCCCGGGTGGCCTCCAGGCCGCTGCCGTCGGGCAGCCGCAGATCCATGATCACGACGTCCGGTTGCAGCGCGCCGGCCTGGCGCACGCCCTCCGCCGCCGTGGCGGCCTCGCCGACGACCTCGAACTGACGGTCCCGCTCGAAGGCGTGCCGCAGCCCCTTGCGGATCAGATCGTGATCGTCGACAAGGAGGACCTTGGTACGGGTGGCCGGTGTCGGGCTTGTGGTCATCCTCGAATTACTCCACTTCTGCTGCTGCGCTGCCACGCACGTTATCGCGCCGGGGCGACGAACCCACCACCACCGCCACGGTCGTACCACTGGGTTGCCGGGGACTGATCTCCAACCGGCCCCGGATACGTTCCGCCCTCTCCGCCATGATCGCAAGGCCGTAGTGACCGTCGGTGCGCTGGTCACCGATGCCGTGACCGTCATCCGACACTTCAATTTGCGCGTACGGGGGGTCCACCTCACAGGTGACCCAGAGATTAGCCGCCCCGGCGTGCTTGCGGGCGTTGGTCACCGCCTCCTGGGCGATGCGCAGCAACTCGGCCTCGGTGGCGGCCGGCAGCCGGGCGGTCGACTCGTCCAGCGACAGGTGCACCCGCAAGCCCCCCGACGCGCCGACGGTCCGGGCGTACTCGGCGATCGCCGCCGCCAGGCCACCGTGCCGGTCCACCTCGCTGCGCAGCTCGAACAGGCTCAGCCGCAGCTCGGTGATCACCCGGGTCACCTCGCCCCGCAGGGTGCGCAGCGCCTCGGCGGTCTCCTTCGGGTCCTCGTCGACGTAGGCCAGCGCGTTGTCGATGCCGTAGCCGACCATCACCAGCTCCTGCGCCACCCCGTCGTGGATCTCCCGGGCCAGCCGCTGCCGCTCCTCGTTGGTGGCCAGCGACCGCACCTCGTCGAAGAGCAGCGCCGCCTCCAGGCGCAGCGCCGCCGGGCCGGTCAGCGCGGTCACCCGGGACACCACCGGCGGCGGGTAGGCGTGCGCCGCGTCCGCCTCCAGCACCACCAGGCCGACCGTACGGACCCCGGCGACCAGCGGCACGATCAGCGCCGAGACGTCCCCGCCGGTGTGCGAGCGGGCCTGCGACCGGGCCGAGGTCTGCGGCTGCTGGCTGGCCCAGGCGTCGGCGATCGCCGAGTCGGCGTCCAGCGTCGTCTCCCAGTCGACCCGGTCCACCCCGACCTGGGCGAGCACCACCAGCCGCCCGCCGCCGCTGGCCGACAGCACCGCCCCCCGGTTGCCGGGGGCGACGGTACGCAGTTCCTCCAGCAGGTGTTCGGAGATGCCGCCCGGGTCGAGGGTGGCCCCGGGCAGCTGCCGGGCGACCGTGCGCAACTGGGTCAGCAGCCGGGTCGCCTCGGCGTACGGCTGGGGCTTGCCCTCGGCCCGGACCCGCATCACCTGGTGCAGCGTGCCGGCGGCGTAGAGGCCGAGCCCGGCGAGGATCAGCCACTGCGCGCAGACCGCCAGGTAACCGGGCTGGCCGAGCTGCCGCCCACCGTCGACCTCGGTGAAGGCGCCCGCCACCAGCAGGGTGGCCGCGGTGACCCCGAGCAGCACCGCGCCCTCGCGGAACTGCCGGCGCAGCGCGGTGACGGTCACCGGCACCGCCAGGTAGGGCAGCACCGCCGAGGCGCCCAGCCCGCCGACCGACGAGCCGAGGGCGGAGGAGACGGCGACCTGGCTGGCGGCCAGCCCGATCACCACCGCCTCGGCGAGCCGGCTCAGCGGGCCGAGCAGCCGATGCTCGGGGGCGAGCAGGGCGGGCGCTCCGGCGACCGCCAGCAGGGCGATCCACCAGAGCTGGGCGGGGTCGCGGGTGGCGATCAGGGTCAGTGCGCCGACCAGCGCGAGCATCACCGCACGCGCGGCGGCGGCGACGGGACGCGTCTGGGGGCGGACGGCTGTGGAGGCGGGCACGTGACGGATCGTAGTCAGCCTTGGTAGATCTCCGCGATCTCGGCCGCGTACGTCTTGTGGACGACCTGCCGCTTGACCTTGAGCGAGGGGGTCAACTCGCCGGTCGCCTCGGTGAAGTCACGGGGCAGGATGCGGAACACCTTGATCGCCTCGGCCTTGGAGACGGCCAGGTTGGCGGTGTCCACCGCGCCCTGGATCTCGGCCCGCAGCGCGTCGTGCGCCACGAGCTGCCCGACCGGGGTGTCCTCGGGCAGGCCGTGCGCGGCCAGCCACTTCGGCAGCGCCTCCTCGTCGACGGTGACCAGGGCGGCGATGAACGGCTGCCGGTCGCCGACCACCAGGCACTGGCTGACCAGCGGATGCGCCCGTACCTGGTCCTCCAGCACCGCCGGGGCGACGTTCTTGCCGGCGGCCGTCACGATGATCTCCTTCTTCCGGCCGGTGATGCTGAGGAAGCCGTCGTCGTCGAGGTGCCCCAGGTCGCCGGTGCGGAACCAGCCGTCGGCGAGCGCCTCGGCGGTGGCCGCCTCGTTCTTCCAGTAGCCCTGGAAGATCAGGTCACCGGCGATCAGGATCTCGCCGTCGTCGGCGATCCGGATCGTCACGCCGGGCAGCGGCCGGCCGACCGTGCCGATCTTCGTGCCGGTGGGCAGGTTGGCCGCGGCGGCGGGGGAGGTCTCGGTGAGGCCGTACCCCTCGCAGATGGTCACCCCGATGCCCCGGAAGAAGTGCCCGAGCCGGGCGCCGAGCGGGGCGCCGCCGGAGATCGCGTCCCGGCAGCGGCCACCGAGGGCGGCCCGCAGCTTGCGGTAGACCAGCCGGTCGAAGACCGCGTGCTGGGCGCGCAGCGCGAAGCCGGGACCGCCCGGGGTCTCCTGCGCCTCGCTCCAGGCGATGGCGACCTTCTCCGCCCGGTCGAAGATCGCGCCCTTGCCGTCGGCCTCGGCCTTCTGCCGGGCGCCGTTGTAGACCTTCTCGAAGACCCGGGGCACCGAGAGTACGAACGTCGGCCGGAACTCCTGGAGTTCGGCGACCAGGTTGCGGGTGTCGGCGCAGTGCGCCATCGTGGCCCGGGCCTGCACCACGCCGATCTGGATGAGCCGGGCGAAGGCGTGCGCCAGCGGCAGGAAGAGCAGGGTCGAGGCCCCCGGCCGGAACAGGTTCGGCAGCACCGGCACCGCGTTGGCGATGTCGGCGTACATGTTGCGGTGGGTCAGCACGCAGCCCTTGGGACGGCCGGTGGTGCCGCTGGTGTAGATGATCGTGGCGACGTCGGCGGCGCGCACGGAGGTGCGGCGGCGCTCGATCTCGTCCGGGTCGACCGACGTGCCGGCGGCGACGATCTCGTCGACCCCGCCCAGCTCGATCTGCCAGACCTCGCGCAGCTCGGGCAGCCGGTCGCGGACCCCGGCGACCAGGGTGGCGTGGCTGTTGGTCTCCACCACCACCGCGACCGCGCCGGAGTCGGCGAGGATCCAGGCGGCCTGTTCGGCGCTGGACGTCTCGTAGATCGGGACGGTGACCGCCCCGGCGGCCCAGATGGCGTAGTCGAGCAGGGTCCACTCGTAGCGGGTGCGGCTCATCAGGGCGACCCGGTCGCCGGGGGAGATCCCCGCGCCGGCCAGCCCCCGGGCCACCGCGACCACCTCGTCGCGGAACTGCCGGCAGGTGACGTCGACCCGGGCGCGACCCTCGACGGCGGGCCGGACGAACTGCACCGCGTCCGGCGCGGCCTCGGCGTTGTCCCAGACCGGGTCGGTCAGGTTTGCCGCGTCGCCGATGGTGACGATCGGCGGGACGGAGAACTCGCGCACCTGCACTCCCTCGTGCTCGCACTGGCCGGGCCGACCACGGGCCGGCATGGTCGAAACCTACCCGGCCGGCCGGGCGGATGCGCCAGCCAGGTTGCCCGTCCACCGGCCCGACCCCGGCCCGGGGGGTGGAGCGGGGCATCCGCCGGACGCGCCGGGTAGCCTCCCCCCATGGCGGACTCCTCCACCCAGTCGATCGTCATCGGCGCGTCACCGGACCGGGTCGCGGCGGTCGTCTGCGACTTCGCGCGTTACCCCGAGTGGACCGAGGCGGTGCGCCGGACCGAGGTCGTCGAGGAGTACGAGGACGGCTACGCCAGCCAGGTCCGGTTCACCATCGACGCCGGGGTGATGGCCGACGAGTACGTGCTGGCCTACGAGTACGCCGAGGACCTGTCCCGCATCGAGTGGCACCTGGTGACGCCCTCGACGATGCAGAAGTCCCAGCGTGGCTCGTACGACCTGGTCGGCAACCCGGACGGCACCTGCACGGTGACCTACACGCTGGAGGTCGAGTTGTCGGTGGGCATGCTCGGCATGTTTCGCCGCAAGGCCGAGAAAATGATCATGGATACGGCGTTGAAGCAGCTCAAGCGCCGGGTAGAAGCAACCGGTGCGGCGTAGCGACGCGACGGCCGGCGACACGACGGAGGAGCCGACCATGGGCGCAACGGAACCGGGCTCGGCCCGGGAGGAAGCGGAACGGCTGGTCGCCACGCTGCTCGCGACGGCCCGGCTGGCGTCCGCCGGCGGCGGCCCGGGGGCGGGACCGTGGGGTCCGCTCGGTGGGATCGTCTCGGGTGTCCTCGGTCACAGTGCCGGCGCGTCCCGGTCGGCCGGCGGCAGCCACCGGGCGGAGGGTTTCGCCACCGGATCGGCCGAGTGCTGCATCTGTCCGATCTGCCGGGCTGTCGCCGCCCTGCGTGATCCCAGTCCCGAATTCGCCGAGCGGCTCGCCACCGGCGCGGGGGATCTGGCGGCCGGCGTCGCCAGCCTGATGCGCGCGTTCGGCCCGCCCGCAGGAGGGGAAGCAACCCCCGGGACGTCCGGTGACGCCGCCGCGCCGACCAGCCCTTCCGATTCCGGAGCCGATCATGTGTGGCGCGAGGCCACCCGCACCGGGCATGATTCTGCGTCGGCGCCGGAGCGGGACGTCTGGTCCGCCGCCACCCGGGCGGAGGACGCGGTCGAACCCGCCGCCGCCGCACCGCCCGTCGACGACGCCGGGCCGGCCGCGCCGGCCCAGCAGGTCCGGCCCACGGCCGACGGTCCCGTGGTGCCCACCTCGCGCGCGCCGGCCGGCGCGGACGGGGACGCACCAGGCGACGGGGCCTGACCACCGGACATCCCGGCAGCGTACGGCCGGTAAGGCCGATGTCGGGCAGCACAGCAGAGGGGAGTGGCCGCGGTGACGCTGACCATCGGAGTCGACGTCGGTGGCACGAAGGTGGCCGGCGGTGTCGTGGACGACACCGGCAGGGTGCTCGTGCAGGCCCGGCGGGACACCCCCGCGGACGACGTCGGCAAGACCCGCGACGTCATCATCGAGCTGGTCACCGAGCTGGCCACCGGCCACCAGGTCGACGCGGTCGGGATCGGCGCGGCCGGCTGGATCGACGCGTCCCGCTCCACCGTGCTGTTCGCCCCCAACCTGGCCTGGCGCGACGAACCGCTGCGCGACTACGTCAGCGCCGCCACCGGCCTCCCGGTGATCGTCGAGAACGACGGCAACGTGGCGGCCTGGGCCGAGTTCCGGCACGGCGCGGCCCGCGACGCCGACGACTCCATGGTCATGTTCACCATCGGCACCGGCGTCGGCGGCGGCATCGTCCTCGGCGGCGAACTGGTCCGCGGTGCCCACGGCATCGCCGCCGAGCTGGGGCACATGCTCACCGTCCCCGACGGCCACCAGTGCGGCTGCGGCCGGCTCGGCTGCATCGAGCAGTACGCCAGCGGCAGCGCCCTGGTCCGGTTCGCCCGCGCCGGCGCCCGCCAGGAGCCGCAGCGCGCCACCGCCCTGCTGGAGTTGGCCGGCGGCGAGGCCGAGGCGATCACCGGCCCGATGGTCACCACCGCCGCCCAGGCCGGCGACCCGATCTCGGCCGAGGCGTTCGCCCAGATCGGCCGCTGGCTCGGCACCAGCCTCGCCGACATGGCGCAGATCCTCGACCCGCAGGTGCTGGTGGTCGGCGGCGGCGTGGTCGACGCCGGTGACCTGCTGCTCGGCCCGACCCGGCGGTCCTTCACCGACGCGCTGGCCCAGCGCAGCCGGCTCCCGGTGGCCGAGGTACGCCCCGCCGAGCTGGGCAACAGCGCCGGCGTCATCGGCGCTGCCGACCTGGCCCGCCGCCGATGAGCGCCGCGCCGACCGGGCCGGGGCCCACCGCCGCCGTCCCCGAGCCGGCGGCCGGCCGGCTGCCGCTGCGGGTGGTGTCGTACAACATCCACAGCCAGCGCGACGACACGGCGGCGCTGGCGAGCGTGGTCCGCGAGGCCGCCCCGGACGTGGTGATCGTGCAGGAGGCGCCGCGCCGGTTCCGGTGGCGGCAGAAGTCCGCCGCGCTGGCCGACTCGTTCGGCCTGGTGGTGGCCGCCGGTGGGCTGCCGTCGCTGGGCAACCTGCTGCTGACCAGCCTGCGGGTCCGGGTGACCGGGACGCACTGCCAACGGTTCCCGCTGACCCCGGGCCGGCACCTGCGCGGCGCGGCGTACGCCCGCTGCCAGGTCGGCGGGGCCCGGTTCCTGCTGGCCGGCTCGCACCTGTCCACCGACCCGGCGGAGCGGCCCGGCCAGGCGGCGCTGCTGCGGCGGGAACTGTCCGCAAGCGACCTGCCGGTGGTCTTCGGGGCCGACCTCAACGAGGGGCCGGACGGCCCGGCCTGGGGCACCGTGGCGGCCGGCCTGACCGACGCCGCGATCGCCGCCGACGCCGCCGACCGGCACACCTACTCGTGCGCCGACCCGCGTCGCCGCATCGACGCCCTCTTCGTCGACCCCCGGGTCGAGGTGGTCGGCTACGACGTGGTGGACACCCCGACGACCCGCCGGGCCAGCGACCACTTCCCGGTCCTGGTCGACCTGCTGCTGCCGGTCACCGGCTGACCGGCGGCAGCGTCCCCGGGTCGGCCGTCGCGGCGGCCCGGGGGCCGATCCGCGTCGCGTCCCGACACCCGCGCGAGCCGGGCTGGACAACGGGTCGGGGGCCCGGAAGGATGCCGGTCGAACCGGCGTACCTGGCCGCACATAAGGAGATTCCCGGTGTCCCCCTCCACCGAGCACGGCCGGCCCGATCCGGAGCCCACGACGCTCGCCCCGAACCGGGACGGCCGCCCGGTCTCCGACCGGGGCGACACGGTCTGCGTGATCGGGGCCGGGGCCAGCGGCCTCACCGCCGTCAAGAACCTCACCGAACACGGCTTCGGCGTCGACTGCTACGAACGCGAGACCGGCGTCGGCGGCGGCTGGAACTGGCGGCACGACCGCAGCCCGGTGTACGCCAGCACCCATCTGATCTCGTCGCGGCCGTTCACCCAGTTCCCCGACTTCCCGATGCCGGACTCCTGGCCGGACTACCCGCACCACAGCCAGCTGCTGTCCTACTTCGAGCGGTACGCCGACCACTTCGACCTGCGCCGGCACATCTGGTTCGGCACCGAGGTGGTGCGGGTGGAACCGGTCGACGGCGACCGGTGGGACGTCACCACCCGCAGCACCGGCGGGTACGGCCCGGAACGCACCTCCCGGTACGCCGCCGTGCTGGTCGCCAACGGGCACAACTGGTCGCCGAAGCTGCCCCGCTACGAGGGGCTGGAGGAGTTCCGGGGCGAGGTCATGCACGCCTCGTCCTACAAGGACCCCGCCCAGCTGCGCGGCAAGCGGGTGCTGGTGGTCGGGGCCGGCAACACCGGCTGCGACCTGGCGGTCGAGGCGGCCCAGCAGGCGTCCCGCTGCTGGCACTCCACCCGCCGCGGCTACTGGTACGCCCCGAAGTACGTCCTCGGCCGCCCCGCCGACCAGGTCAACGACGCGCTGCTGTCGCTGCGGGTGCCGCTGCGGCTGCGGCAGTGGCTCTACCACTGGACGCTGCGGCTGACCGTCGGCGACCTGACCCGGTTCGGGCTGCCGAAGCCGGACCACCGGGTCTACGAGACGCATCCGATCGCCAACAGCCAACTGGTCTACTACGTCGGCCACGGCGAGATCACCCCCGTGCCGGAGCTGGCCCGGTTCCATCCCGGCGGGGTGACCCTCACCGACGGCCGGGAGATCGACCCCGAGCTGGTCGTCTTCGCCACCGGCTACCTGCCCCGCTTCGAGTTCCTCGACCCGGGTGTCCTCGGCGACGCCGACGGCTCGGGCCGCCCCCGGCTGTGGCTGCACGCGTTCCCGCCGGGCCACCCGACGCTGGCGGTGGCCGGGCTGTTGCAGCCCGACTCGGGGCTGTTCACCCTGGCGCACTGGCAGACCGTGCTCTTCGCCAGGTCCCTGCGGCTGCGCCGGGAGCAGCCGCAGCGGGCCGCCGCGTTCGCCTCCCGGGCGGCGGCCGGCGCGGGGGAGCGGTACGCGGGGAAGGTCAAGGACAGCAGCCGGCACTGGTTCGAGGTGGGCCACGTCGACTACCTGCGCGCGGTGCAGCGCGCCCTCGACGAGCTGGAGGGCAAGTGACCGGCACGACCGATCAGCGGGTCCGGATCATGCGGGGGCGGGAGTGGGCCCACCCGGTCCGTCCGGCCCGCCGCGAGGTGCTCGGCGTCGACCCGGAGCTGGACGAGGGGCGTCCGCCGCTGCTGTTCGTCCCCGGGTTCGGGCACGGGGCGTGGGCGTTCGCCGAACACTGGCTGGAGCACGCCGCGTCGCGCGGTTTCCCCGCGTACGCGATGAGCCTGCGCGGGCACGGCGGCAGCGAACCGGCGCCGGGGGCGACGCTGCGGGCGTACACCCATGACGTGGTCCAGGTGGCGGCGGGGCTGCCCCGGCAGGCGGTGCTGGTGGGGCACGGCGCGGGTGCCCTGGTGGTGTCGCATGCGTTGGCGCGGTACCCGGCCCGGGCGGCGGTGCTGGTCGCGCCGGTGCTCGGCGGCGCGGCCACGG
>NZ_JACGMO010000053.1:0-46427 GCF_015354745.1 Micromonospora sp. S-DT3-3-22 | reverse complement strand
CGGCCTCGCGGGCCTCGTCGCGGGCGGTGTGCGCGGCGGCGATCTCGGCGGCGGCGTCGGCGCGGGCCTGGGCGAGTTGCCGCTGCACCCCGGCCGGGGACAGTTCGGCGTGCAACGCCTCGGTGAGGGTCTCCACCACCTGGTCGAGCCGGTCCACGACCTCCCAGGTGCGGGCCACCTGACCGGGCAGGCCGGGGGCGTTGCGGTGTCGCATCCGTGAGTTACGCGACGCCCGCTGGCAGGCGCCGTCGTTGTCCCGGCAGTACCGGAACGGGCGTCCCGCCCCGGCGCGTTGCGGCACGTCACGTCCACAGTGCGCGCAGGGACGCAGGTCGGCGGGGGTGGTGGGCTGCGGGTCCATCGACGGGGAAGTCTAGAGGCTGCCCGGGACACCCCGGCGCACCCCCACCGTCGCGCGGGTCCGCCGCCGCCGGGGCCGCCGGGACCGTTACGGTGGGCCGGTGGCCGTCTCCCCGTACATCGTCAAGTTGCGTGCCCACGTCGGACACGACCTGTTGCTGCTGCCCGGGGTGACCGGGGTGGTCCGCGACGACGCCGGCCGGGTGCTGCTGGCCCGCCGCGGCGACAACGGCCGCTGGTCGCTGCCGGCCGGCGTGGTCGACCCGGGTGAGCAGCCCGCCGACGCGGTGGTGCGGGAGGTGTGGGAGGAGACCGGGGTACGGGTCGTCGTCGACCGGATCGCCGGGGTCGCCACCCACCCGGTGGTCTACCCCAACGGCGACGCCTGCGAGTACCTCAACGTGTGGTTCCGGTGCCGGCCGGTGGGTGGGCGGCCCCGTGCCGACGGCGACGAGTCCACCGAGGTCGGCTGGTTCGCCCCCGACGCGCTGCCGGAGCTGGACGAGTGGGCGCGGCTGCGGCTGGACACCGCCGCAGCCCCCGACGACGCCCCCTGGTACGCGCGGCCCGGCGAGCGGCATCCCGCCCTGTGCCGGCCCGACGCGTTGTGACCCGGGCGGGTCACCGGCGGTGGGTCACCCGCACCGGGGTGCCCGCCGGCAGGTCACAGCCGGTGTCGCCGTAGGGGCTGCGGACCCGGATCCGCCGGGTGGTGGCGGCGACCAGCCGGGCGGTGACCCGACCGTCGTCCCAGGTCAACTCCTCGACGGTGAGCCGGCCCCGGCAGGTCACCCCGCGTAGCGTCCCCCGGTGCAGGCCGGGCGGCAGCGCCGGCAGCAGCCGCAGCAGACCCGGGCGGGTCTGCACCAGCGCCTCGATCAGCACCGCCGGCAGGGTGTGCGCCGCGTCGGCGTTGTAGGTCACCCGGCCCGGGTTGTGGGCGCTCATCAGCGACCGGAAGAACATGTCCGCCGCGACGATCCGCCGCAGGTACGTCCCGACCAGCGGCCCGTCGCCGAGCCGGGCGGCCACCAGGGCCCGGTGCAGGGTGCCGTGGGCGGAGCCGTCCTCGTCGCCGCGGACCGTCAACGCCCGGTGTGCCGCCGCCGCCAGCTCCGGGGTGTCCTCGGGGTCGATCTCCCCGGTCGGCCACACCGGATACAGGTGGCTGACGTGCCGGTGGTCGTCGTCGGGGCGGTAGCCGGGCCACGCCCACTCGGCCAGCGCGCCCCGCGCGTCGATGCGGTAGCCGGGCAGCCGGTCATGGACCGCCGCCCACCGCTGCGACCCGGTCACCTCGGCGGCGACGGCCATCGCGTGCCGGGCGGCGGCGACGTCCATGGTGGCGTTCACGGCGACCGGCACCGGCCGGCCGGTGCCGTCGAGGGGCCCGGTCTCCGGCGAGTACGACGGCACCAGCGCCGGCTGCCCGTCGACGTCGGTGAGCACGTCGGTGAAGAAGTCGGCCACCTCGGCCAGCCAACCCGCCACCTCCCCCAGCGGTTCCCCGGTCACCTGGTGGTGTTCGTACAGCGGGTGCAGCAGCCAGTGCGCGCCGGCCAGCCACGCGGTGAACGGCCAGTGCGGGTGGACGTGGAACAGGTGCCCGTGTTCACCGTCGGTGCGGCTGGGCGCGAGCAGGCCCCGTGCCCCGTAGACGGCGTGGGCGTTGTCCCGCCAGTGGTCGACCTGGGCGCGGACCAGCCGGGCGTGCGCGGCGGTCACCTCCGGCAACGCGCCGACGTTCGCGCCGGCCAGTTGCAGGTTGAGGTTCGCGTCGGTGGTGAAGTCCCCGGCCCAGGCCGCGTCCCAGGACCCCGTCCAGATGCCGGTCAGCCGGGGCGGCAGCACGCCGCTGGCGCTGAGCAGCAGGTACCGGCCGGCGTGGAAGAGGCGTTCCAGCAGCGCCGGGTCGCACCGGTCACCGGCGGTGGCCTGCCGGGCGAGCAGCGCGCCCACGGGCAGGTCCCGGTCGGCCGCCGGCACCGCCAGGTCCAGGTCGACCCGCCGGTAGGGGCCGGTGTGCCGGGTGACGTGCCGGGCCAGCAGCGTCGGATAGTCGGCCGGGTGCCCGGCGAGTCGCCGCTGCTGCGCGGCGGTGGGCCACGCCGCGGTGGCGGTGCGGTCCAGGACGGTGGTCAGCAGCGCCGGCCCGCGTACCAGCACCCGGTCACCGGCGGGTTCGGCGTCGCCCCGGACCAGGGTCACCGCCTCGAAGCCGTACGCGCCGCCGACGTCGGGGTAGCGGCCACGGACCCGCAGGAACACCAGCCCGTCGTGGCGGTAGGCGGTGGTGTCGTAGCGCACCGTGTCGGGGCGGCCGGGCAGGTCACCGGTCGCCCCGACGACGCAGTCGCCTTGGTCGAGGTGGGTGACGACCAGCCGGTCGGCGCGGGAGACGAAGCTGCGTCGCCGCCGCCCGGACCACCGCACCACCACCTCGCCGGTGGTGAAGTCGGTGTGCCGCCGGTAGTCCCGCACCGTCGTCGCGGGGGCGTCGACGGTCAGCGCGAACCCCGGATGGTACGACTGCGTCCACGCCAGGTCCCGGCCGCCGGTGAGCAGTTCACCGGCCTCGGCGCGGCGGCCGGTGAGGACCAGTTCCCTGATCCGGGGCAGCAGCGCGGCCAGGTGCGGGGCCCGCGCGTCGTGGGTGCCGTTGGGCAGCACGAACCGGTGGTGGTTGACCACCAGCCGTTCGGCGTGCGGGTCGCCGGGGACCATCAGCCCGTACTCGCCGTTGCCGGTGAGGAAGGCGTCGGGCCAGTCGGCGGCCGGGGCGTCGTCCCAGATCCGGTGTGCCGACGGGGGTGGCCCGCCGGTCACCGGGGGGTCCGGGCCGTCGGCGCGGCGGTGCTGTCCCGGATGGTCAGCCGGGGCGGCAGCAGCGTCACCTCCGGCACCGGCTCGTCGTGCAGCTTGCGCATCAGCAACGCCACCGCCTGCCGGCCGATCTCCTCGGCGGGCACCGGCACCGAGGTGATCCGGGGTGCGGCCTGTTCGGCGAACTGGTCGGGGCAGATCGCCACCACCGACATGTCCTGCGGCACCCGTCGTCCGAGGGTGGGCAGGCAGGCCAGCACCGGCCCGACGGCCGCCTCGTTCTGCACCACCAGCGCCGACAGGTCGGGGTGCCGGTCGAGCAGGTCGGCGAGTTCCTGACGGATCGCGGCGGGCCCCTCCTCGAAGGGTTGGGTGACGACGGTGACGCCGTGCCGGTCGGCGGCGGCGGCCACCCCGGCGCGGGTGCGGTGGGCGAAGCCGGTGCCCCGGTCGTAGACGGCGGCGGGGGCGCCGAGCAGCGCCACCCGGTGGTGCCCGAGCCGGGCCAGGTGTTCCACGCACACCTGCCCGGCGCGGTGGAAGTCGAGGTCCACACAGGTCAGGCCGGTCGGGTCGGCGGGGACGCCGATCAGGACGCTGGGTCGGGTCAGGTCCCGCAGCAGCGGCACCCGCGAGTCGTCCAGTTCGACGTCCATCACCAGCATCCCGTCGACCATGGCGCTGCCGGCGATGCGGCGCAGCCCCGACGGCCCCTCGTCGGAGGTGACGAGCAGGACGTCGTGGTCGAACCGGCGGGCCGTGGTGACCACCGCGATGGCGAACTGCATCACCACCGGCACCTGCATGCCGGCGCGCAGCGGCAGGACCAGGGCGATGGTGTTGGCGCGTCGGCTGGCCAACGCCCGCGCCCCGGCGTTGGGGTGGTAGCCCAGTTCCCGGATGCTGGCCAGCACCCGGGTGCGGGTCACCTCGGAGATGGCGCGTTTGCCGCTGAGCACGTACGAAACGGTGCTGACCGCCACCCCGGCGTGCCGGGCGACGTCGACGATGGTGACCTGGTCGGGCGACTTGCGGCTGCGCCCGGGCGCGGCGGTCACCGGGTACCGCCGGCGGCCACCGCCGGGCGGGGCCGCGGCGCGGCGGCGCGGGTGTGCACGGTCACCGCGCCGACGGCGCGGATGTCGCGGGCGGAACGGCCGACCAGCAGGGTGTGGGTGGCGTCCTCCAGCACCGGGCCGCCGCGCTGCTCGTCCCACCAGGTCAGGTCGTCGGCACGCAGCCGCAGGGTGACCGTGCGTCGCTGGCCGGGGGCGAGGGTGACCCGGGTGAAGTCGCGGAGTTGCCGCAGTGGCTGCTTGACCCGGGAGCGTCGCTGCCGGGTGTAGAGCTGCACGATCTCCTCGCCCTCCCGGTCGCCGGTGTTGGTGACCTCGACGCTCACCGCGACCTCGTCGCCGGCGCTGACCGTCGGCGTGTCCACCCGCAGGTCAGCGTAGTCGAACCGGGCGTAGCTGAGGCCGTGGCCGAACGGGTACAGCGGCTCGCCCCGGTAGTAGAGGTAGGTGCTGTCCGCGCCGATCACGTCGTAGTCGAGCAGGTCGGGCAGGTCGGCGGCGTCGGGGTACCAGGTCTGGGTGAGCCGGCCGCCGGGGTCGGCGACACCGAGCAGCACCTGCGCCAGGGCGGTGCCGTGTTCCTGACCGCCGTGCGCCGACCACAGCACCGCCGGCAGGTGCTCGTGCGCCCAGCCCACCGCGTACGGGTAGCTGCTGGTGAGCACCAGCACGGTCTGCGGGTTCGCGGCGTGCACGGCGCGCAGCAGCCGCTCCTGCCCGCCGGGCAGGGCCAGGTCGGCCCGGTCCTCGGTCTCCCGGCCGTTGACCATCGGGTGGTTGCCGAGGACGACGACGGCCACGTCGGCGGCGTCGGCCAGCGCGGCGGCCTCGGCCGCGCCGTCGGCGACGAGTTCGACGGTGAACGCGGTGGCGGTGTCCGGGTCGGTGGCGTCGGCGCGCAGCCGCCCGGTCTCGTCGACCCGCACGTACGCGCCGGTGGCGAGGTGGTGCAGCAGGGCGGTGCCGTCGGGGCGGTGCCGGAAGCGGAAGGTCTCCCGCACGATCCAGCCGCCCGGTCCGGGACGGTCGTTGGCCAGTGCCCCGTCGTCGTCGGCGCCGACGTGCCGGCCGTTGGCGACGGCGCGCAGCGCCACCACGTCCTGCCCCCAGTCGAACACGTCGAACCAGGTGCCGTCGCGGCCGTCGTCGGCGGTCAACGGGCCACCTTCGGAGGAGCGGGGGCAGCGCACGTACCGGTCGCCGACGCGCA
Organism: Micromonospora sp. S-DT3-3-22; assembly: GCF_015354745.1. NCBI lineage: Bacteria > Bacillati > Actinomycetota > Actinomycetes > Micromonosporales > Micromonosporaceae > Micromonospora > Micromonospora sp. S-DT3-3-22. The sequence goes on along the minus strand of NZ_JACGMO010000053.1, from coordinate 40,958 downwards.
ACGCGATCCGGTCGGCGCCGCAGTGGTGGGTGACGGTGGGCAGTTCCCGGGCCAGGCCCTCCCGGACGGTGACCGCGTACGGCAGGGTCCCGCTGTACCAGTCCTCGTAGACGGTGTCGGCGAGGGGGCCGAGGACCGCGACCCGGGGTGGGGTGCGGGTGGGCAGTGGCAGCAGCCCGTCGTTGTCGAGCAGCACGACCGACTGGCGGGCTGCCTCGCGGGCCAGGTCCCGGTGGGCGGGGCTGTCGAGCAGGTCGGGGGAGACCCCGGCGAACGGGTCCTGCCCGGGTGGGTCCAGGTCGCCGAGGCGGATGCGGACGGTGAGGATGCGGCGGACCGCCCGGTCCACGTCGGCTTCGTCGACGAGCCCGCGGTGCAGGGCTTCGGTGATGCGTCGGACGGTCGGTGCGCTGTCGGTGTCGTCCTCGGTGAAGTTGTCGATGCCGGCGCGTAGGGCGGCGGCGAAGCCGGTGACGTGGTCGGGCAGGTGGCCCTGCACGCCGGCGATGTTGGTGACCGCCCCGGCGTCGCCGACGACCATCACCTCGTCGGTGGTCCACCGGCGCAGTTCGCCGTCGAGCAGCGGGCTCAGGTGCGCGGGCACCCCGTCGACCAGGTTGTAGGAGGCCATCACGGCGACCGCCGCGCCGGCGGCGAGGGGGGCGCGGAACGCGGGCAGTTCGTATTCGTGCAGGACCCGGGGTGGCAGGTCGCTGGAGGTGGTGGCCCGGTCGGTCTCGTTGTTGTAGCCGAGGAAGTGTTTGATTGTCGGGGCGGTGCGCAGCCGGTGGGGGTGGTCGCCGCGCAGCCCGGTCGCATACGCGGTGGCGAGCCGGCCGGTCAGCCACGGGTCCTCCGACCAGCCTTCCTCGTTGCGGCCCCAGCGGGGGTCGCGCAGCGGGTTGACCACCGGCGCCCACACGTTGAGCCCGACGCCGGCGGGGTCGGCCTGGTGTTTGACCCGTACCTCGGTGCCGACGGCGTCGCCGACGGCCCGGACCAGGTCGGGGTTCCAGCTGCTGGCCAGGCCGACGACCTGCGGGAAGACGGTGGCCGGGCCGAGCCAGGCGACCCCGTGCAGCGCCTCGGTGCCGGTGCGGAAGCCGGGTAGGCCCAGCCGGGGCACGGGGGCCTGCCACTGGTGCAGCAGGCCGATCTTCTCCGGCAGGGTGAGCCGGGCCAGCAGCTCGTCGGCGTGCGCTTCGGGGGACGGTCCGGTGGCGCGGTCGGTGGGGTCGTTCATCTGCGGTTACCTTCCGGTGGCTCGCGGTGAGGCGTCCGGCCGACGGTCGAAGCGTTTCGACGGCCGTGGTGACGTGCGGCATCGCGGAGTGAGGGTGGTGGCGGTCGTCGGCCCGGAGCGGCGAAGCGCTTCGACGACTGCGGAAAACGTGCCGCCCCGGGTGCCCGAACGACGGGGCGGCGGTTCGAGGTTGGCACCTGCGCGTCGGCCGGTCAAGAGGTGACCGGCACCCGGATCAGCCGGCGGGGAGTCGACCGGCCTCGATGGTGGCCAACGCGGCGGTGGCGCCGCCCAGCGCGGTGGCGGCGGAGTCCAGCGTGGAGGCGTCGAGGCGGCAGCCCCCGGCCTGCGGGGCGAGGGTCCGGGCGACCAGTTCCGCGCGGGCGGCCGGCAGCAGCCAGGGCGCCAGCGTGGCGAAGTGCCCGCCGACCACGATCGCCTCGGGGTTGAGCAGGTTCGCCAGGATCGACGCCCCGTGCCCCAGGTGCCGGCCGATCTCGGCGAGCCCGGCCAGCACGGCCGGTTCCTCCTGCCGGGCCGACGCCACGATCCGGTCGAGTTCCGGCAGGTAGTCGGTGACCGGGCCGTCCTGGGTGGCGTCGGGCAGCAGGCGGGCCACCACGGCCGGCAGCGCGGTCACCGCGGCCAGGCAGCCGCGTCGGCCGCACGGGCACGGCGGCCCGGCCGGGTCGAGGCAGAGGTGGCCGAGTTCCCCGGCGTGGCCCCGGCCGCCGCGTAGCAGCCGGCCACCGGCGAGCACCCCCGCGCCGACGGAGACCCCGCCGGTGATGTGGACCAGGTCGGTGGCGCCGGCGTACGCGCCGTGCCGCTGCTCGGCCAGCACGGCGAGGTTGGCGTCGGTGTCCACCGTGACGGTGAATCCGGTCTCGCGCAGCGCGGCCCGCAGGTCGGCGGCGAGCGGCACGTCCCGCCAGCCGAGGCCGCTGGCCAGGGGCACCCCGCCGGCGGTGTCGACCAGGCCGGGTACCCCGACGGTGAGGCCGAGCACGGTGCGGCCCTGCCCGGTGACCCGGCCGATCGCGCGTCGGGCCAGGGTGACCAGCGCCCGGACGGTGTCGGCGGGGGAGGCGGTCGGGGCGGGGAACGCCCGTCGCCAGGTGAGCAGCCGGTTGCCGCCCAGGTCCACGGCGACCACCACCAGGTCGTCCGCGCCGATCTGCAGGCCCAGCGCCGCGTACGGGGCGCCGTCGAGGACGAGCATGGTGGCCGGCCGGCCGACCCGGTTGCCGGTCAGCCCGGTCTCGCGGACCAGTCGCCGGTCGAGTAGTTCGGTGACCAGGCTGGACACGGTGGCCTTGTTGAGGCCGGTGGTGGCGGCGATGTCGGCCCGGGAGCAGGGTGCGTGCAGGCGGACGTGCCGCAGGACCACGGCCCGGTTGGCCACCCGGACGTCGCCCAGGTCGGTCGGCTGCGGTTCGTTGTGGATGCTGATCACGGTCTGTCCGCTCCCTGCGCCCGACGGTGGGGGTGCCACGCCGGTGCACCGTCGGTACGTCTGTTCGGCTGGAAACTCAACTAACTCTAGCGGCACGTCCGGAGCCCGGACAGCCACCCGGCACGGTGGGGTCAGTCCGGCGGGAACCACGGCACGAACGGCGTCGGGGCGACCGGTTCGCCGTTGAGCAGCAACCGGCGGGGGGTGTCGTCACCCACCACGCCCAGCCGGCGGACCCGCAGCGGCCCGTCGGTGCGTATCCGCAGGGTGTCGCCGTCGCGCAGCGCCTCCACCACGGTGTCGCCGTCGACGTCGTGCAGCACCGTGCGGGCGTCCACCCCACCCCAGCTGACCAGGGTGACGTCGTCGAACGGGCCGTCGCCGACGGTGCCTGAGGACGCGACGAGCGGCACCAGCGCGCCGTGCCGGACGAACAGCGGCAGCCGGTGCAGCGGCACGGCGACCCGCAGCTGACGGCCGCCGCCGTGCCGTTCGCCGGTGCCGGCGTCGATCCAGTCGTCACCGGTGGGCAGGTAGACGGCCCGCCGCCCGGACGGGTCGGTGACCGGGGCGACGAGCAGGTCGGTGCCGAGCCGGTACTGCAGGTCGGTGGTCCACGCGGTCGGGTCCTCGTGGGTGTCGACGAGCAGCGCCCGCATCATCGGCGCGCCGGTGCGCGCCGCCTCGACGGCCGCCGACCACAGGTACGGCATCAGCCGGTACCGCAGCCGCAGCGCGGCCACCGCGTCGCGTTCGGTCTCGGCGGGGAAGTCCCAGGGCAGCCGGCTGGTGGTGCCGTGCAGCCGGACCAGCGGCGACAGCGCCCCGAACTGGGTCCACCGCACGTACAGGTCCGGGTCGGGGGTGCCGTGGAAACCGCCGGTGTCGTGGCTCCAGAACGGCACCCCGGACAGCCCGTGCGACAGGCCGCCGCGCAGGGTGCTGGCCAGGCCGGGCCAGGTGGCGTTGACGTCGCCGCTCCACTGCGCGCTGTGCCGCTGCCCGCCCAGGTACGACGAGCGGGCCCACACCGTACGGTGCCCGGCGACCTCCTCGGTGAGGTCGGCGACGATGTCGTTGAACAGCAGGGTGTAGACGTTGTGCAGTTCCACGCCGGTCATGCCGTTGTGCGCCACCGCGTCGGCCGGGACGGCCTCGGCGAAGTCGGTCTTGAACACCGCCACCCCCTGCTCCAGCAGGGGCCGCAGCAGCCCCCGGAACCAGGCGACGGCGTCGGGGTTGGTGAAGTCGACGATGGCGCTGGCCGGGTAGCTGCCGTGCCACACGTCCGCCACGTAGGTGCTGCCGTCGGCGCGGTGCAGGAAGTAGCCGGCGCGCGCCGCGTCGGCGTAGAGCGGGCTGCCGGTCATCAGGTACGGGTTCATCCACAGGCACACCCGGAAGCCCTGCCCGCCGAGGGTGGCCAGCATCCCGGCCGGGTCGGGGAACGCCTCGTCGTCCCAGCGCAGCTCCGACCAGCGGCCGGCGACCTGCCAGTAGCAGTCCAGGTGCAGCACGTCGCAGGGGATGTCGCGTTCCCGGATGCGGCGGGCCCGCTCCAGCACCCGCTGCTGGCTGTCGGGGTAGAACCCCGAGGAGATCCACGCCCCGAAGGCCCACTTCGGCGGCAGGTACGGTCGGCTGGTCAGTTCGTCGAACCGGTCCAGCACCTCGACGGGGGTGGGGCCGGCGAGCACGTAGTAGTCGATCAGGTCGTCGGGGACGAGGATCTGCACGGCGCTGTGGGTGGACTGGCAGACGTCGAACTGCACCGGCATGCCGCTGTCGACGAGCACCCCGTAGCCCCGGTCGGACAGGTAGAACGGCACGTTCTTGTGGGACCGGTCGGACTCCCCGCCGAACGCGTCGTAGTTCCACATCAGGACCCGTTGGCCGCGCTTGTCCAGCGGGGTGAACTTCTCCCCGAAGCCGACGAACCGTTCGTCGCCGAACGCGACGAAGCTCTCGTGCCAGGCGACGGGCGCGCCGTCGGCGCTGCTGCGGCCGAACGGCAGGGTGCGCCGCCGGCCGCTGATGTCCCGGGTGCCCGGGTCCTGGTCGAGCAGCACCCGCCCGTCGGGGGTGAGGAACCGCAGGTGCCACGGGTCGAGGCGGATCTCGGCGACGACCGCTCCGGCGTCGATGAGCACGTGGGTGTCGTCCACGGTGATGGCGGCGGGGTGGGCCCGGGGGTGGACCAGGGGCAACGCGCGGGCCGAGCGGCTGCGGGCCTGCGGGTCCTCGGCGAGGCGGACCCGGATCACGCCGTGCCCGGCGGCGTCGAGGCGGACCACCAGGCTGCCGCCGTCGGACAGGGCGGCCTTGAAGGTGACCCCGTGCCCGTCGGTGGCGACGACCTCGGCCCGGCCGACGGTGGCGACCCCGTCCTCGCCCGGCTCCCGGACGGGCAGGTCGGGCGGGTCGGCCACGAACGTCTCGTACGGGACCAGCGGCGGTCGGTACGGCATCGGCGTCTCCTCGGGGGCGTTTTCCGGCGGTACCGACAGTTTCTTTGCCTTCCCAACGAACTGTCAACGATTGACTTCGATTGACCCGCGACCAACCCGATTGACATGGGTAAATCATCTCCATAGTTTGGGCACCTATCAAACAAAGTCGACGGGATGGTGGCTATGTGGGACGACGGCCGACTCTGCCACGGCGGTGACTACAACCCCGAACAGTGGCCCGCCGCCACCTGGCGCGAGGACGTCGCCCTGATGCGCCGGGCCCGGGTCAACCTGGTCACCGTCGGCGTGTTCGCCTGGTCCCGGCTCGAACCCGCCCCCGGCCGCTACGACTTCGGCTGGCTCGACGAGGTGCTGGACCTGCTGCACGACGGCGGCATCCGGGTCGCCCTGGCCACCCCCACCGCCTCCCCACCGCCCTGGTTCTCCCTGGCGCACCCCGACGCGCTGCCGGTCACCGCCGACGGCGTCCGGCTGCACCACGGCAGCCGCGACACCTACTGCGCCGCCGCCCCCGCCTACCGGGCCGCCGCCCGGGGCATCGCCGTCACCCTCGCCGCCCGCTACGCCCACCACCCGGCCGTCGCCCTGTGGCACGTACACAACGAGTACGGCACCACCTGCCACTGCCCGCACGCCGAGGCCGCGTTCCGGCGCTGGCTCGTCGAACGCCACGGCGACCTGGACACCCTCAACGCCGCCTGGGCCACCAGCTTCTGGAGCCAGCACTACACCGACTGGGCGTACGTCAGCACCCCCCGGGCCACCCAGTACCTCGGCAACCCCGGCCAGCTGCTGGACTTCCGGCGGTTCTGGTCGGACACCCTGCTCGCCGCGTACGTCGAACAACGCGACCTGCTCACGGCGGCCAACCCGGCGCTGCCGGTCACCACCAACTACGTCCTCGGCGACTGGGTGCCGGTCGACCACGCCCGCTGGGCGGCCGAGGTGGACCTGGTCGCCGTCGACCACTACCCGTCGGCCGTCGACGGCGGTGCCGAGGAACAGACCGCCCTCGCCGCCGACCTGGCGCGCGGCTGGGCGCGACACGGCCGCCGGGCCACCACCCGACCGGCCCCCGCCGACGGGCCGGCCACCTGGCTGCTGATGGAGAGCGCCGCCAGTCAGATCCACACCACCGGCCGCTCGCACACCAAGGAACCCGGCCGGATGGTCCGGCACAGCCTGTCCCACGTGGCCCGCGGCTCCCGGGGGGCGATGTTCTTCCAGTGGCGGGCCCCGGCGGGCGGCGCGGAACGCTTCCACTCCGCGCTGGTGCCGCACACCGGCCCCGACAGCCGGGTCTTCCGCGAGACGGTCCGCCTCGGCGAGCACCTCGACCGGCTCGCCGAGGTCACCGCCGGCGAGGTGACCGCGTCGGTCGCGCTGGCCTTCGACGCCGCCAGCGGCTGGGCGCTGCGCCACCCCGGCATGCCCTCGACCCTGCTCGACGGGCACGCCGAACTGGCCGCCGCGCACCGGGCGCTGTGGCGGGCCGGGTACGGCTGCGACGTCGTCGTCCCCGGCGACCCGCTCGACCGGTACCGGCTGCTCGTCCTGCCCGCCGTCTACCTGGCCGACGACGCCACCGCCGGTTGGGTCCGCGACCACGTCGAGGCGGGCGGACACCTGCTGGTCGGCTACCTCAGCGGGGTCGCCGACCCGCACGGCCGGGTGCACCTCGGCGGCTACCCCGGCGCGTACCGGGACCTGCTCGGCCTGCGGGTGGAGGAGTTCCACCCGCTCGCCGCCGACGAACAGGTGCTGCTCTCCGGCGGCGGCACCGGCCGGATCTGGTCGGAGACCGTGCACCTGGACGGCGCCGAACCGGTCGGCACGTACGTCGGCGGGGTCCTCGACGGCCGACCGGCGGTGACCCGGCACCGGGTCGGCGACGGCACCGCCTGGTACCTGTCCACCCGACCCGACGACCGCACCTACCGCCGGCTGGTCACCCAGGTGGCCCGGACCGCCGGGGTCGCCCCGGTCTGCCCGGACGCCCCGCCCGGCGTGGAGGCGGTACGCCGCGCCCACCCGCAGGCGAGCTGGCTGTTCCTGCTCAACCACACCGACCGGCCGCAGCGGGTGCCGGCCGTCGGGGTCGACCTGCTCACCGGCGTCCCCGCCGACGGCACGGTGATCCTGCCCGCCGGGGGCGTCGCGGTGATCCGCGAGGAACCGGCCCCGATGGCGTCCGTCACAGCCACTCCGCCGATGACCGGCCCGACCCCGCCCGCCTAACCTTGCCCCGGTGGGGACGAGGAACGCGGCGCCACCGCGCGCACTGCCGCTCTGGCCGCTGTACCTGATGTTCGCGGCGATGCCGCTGTGGTGGCTGCTCGGCGGCCTCTACCTCGGCTGGACGCTGTTCGGGATGCTGCTGGCGGTGGTCCTGCTCGCCCACGGCCGGGTGTCCTGGCCGCCCGGCTCGGCGCTGTGGTTCGTCCTCGTCGGCCTCATCGTGGTCAGCGCCACCCGGCTGGAGAAGGCCGGCAGCCTGCTCGTCTACGGCCTGCGGCTGGGCTTCGTCCTCACCGCCCTCGTGGTCTACCTGTACGTCTACACCGCCGCCCGGCAGGGGGCCCGCTGGGACCGGCTGTTCCAGCCGGTGCTGTTCTTCTGGCTGGGGATGGTGGCGCTCGGCTGGGTCGGCGTGCTGGCCCCCCGGCTGGCGTTGACCACCCCGGTGGAGGTGCTGCTGCCCGACGGCCTGGCCGGGCAGCGGATGATCCGGGCGGTCACCCACGTGCACTCCACCGAGTTCAACCCCACCGGTCGCAACCCGTACTACCGGACGGCCGCCCCGTACCCGTACACCAACAACTGGGGTACGGGGTTCGCGCTGCTGGTGCCGTGCGTGCTGGCGTACCTGTCGGCGGTGCGCACCGGGCCGCTGCGCCGGGTGCTGCTGGTGTCCCTGCCGCTGGCGCTGGTGCCGGCGTTCCTCACCCTCAACCGGGGCATGTTCGTCGGCCTCGGGGTGGGCCTGGTCTACCTGGGGCTGCGCGCCGTGCTGCGCGGCGACGTCCGGTTGATCGGCACGATCACCGCCGGGGTGGCCGTGGCCTGGGTGGTCACCCTCGTCGTCCCGGTCGGCGACATGATCATGAACCGGGTGGAGAACACCGACTCGACCCGGGACCGCGCCGACCTGTACCGGCAGACCCTCGACGCGGTGCTGCACTCGCCGCTGCTCGGCTACGGCGCACCCCGCAGCGCCGACACCACCACCGGCGCGGAACCTCTCGGCACCCAGGGGCAGGTCTGGTTGACCATGTACAGCCACGGCATCCCCGCCCTGCTGACGCTGCTGGCCCTGCTCGTGGTGCTGGTCCGCAGCACCGCCGTCGCGGTGTCCGCGGCCGGTCGGTGGTTGAGCGTGGTGCCGGTGGTCGCCCTCGCCCTCGCCCCGTTCTACGGGTTCACCGACATGAACCTGTCGGTGATGTTCTACGCGATCGGGCTGGCCGTGGCCGCCGTCGACGGCCCGGTGAACCGGGAACTGCCGACGGCGGCTCCCCGGCCGTCACCGGTCTGACCGGGTCAGCCGGCCGCCACCGCGGCCCGGGACCGGTCCGCCGCGATCCGCACCGCCATCGCCGCGAGCACGCTGCCGGTCACCCACCGCTGCACCCGCGCCCATCCCGGCCGGCGCACCAGGAACGCCGACACCGACCCGGCGGTCAGCACGATCAGCGTGTTCACCGCCAACGCCACGGTGATCTGGGTGCCGCCGAGCAGCAGGCTCTGCACCGCCACGTCACCCCGGGCGGGGTCGACGAACTGCGGCAGCAACGACACGTACAAGATGGCGATCTTGGGGTTGAGCAGGTTGGTGAGCAGCCCCATGGCGAACAGCCGGCGCGGCCGGTCCACCGGCAGTTCCTGCGGCGTGAACGCCGAGCGCCCGCCCGGGCGCAGCGTCCGCCACGCCAACCACAGCAGGTACGCCGCCCCGGCCAGCTTCACCGCCGTGTACAGCGGCGGCACCAGCACGAACACCGTGGCGATGCCGGCGACGGCGGCGGCCAGGTAGACGCCGAACCCGGCGGCCACCCCGAGCAGGGACACCAGCCCCGCCCGGCGGCCCTGGCTGACCGACCGGGACACCAGGTAGACCATGTTCGGCCCGGGTGTGAGCACCAGACCGAGCGCCACCAGGGCGATTCCCGCCACCGCACCGACCGCGACCATCGTCGCCCCCGTCCGCCGTCCTGCCCCGCACCCTACGCCGTGCCGTCGTCCCGCGACGCCCCGTGCCCGACGGCAGGGGTTCCGGACGGGCGGCGCAGCGGCCACACTGCTCAGATGTCTGTGACCCTGCGGGCCGCCCCCACCGTCACCGCACCCGGACTGCTCCTGCGCTGCTGGCGCGACGACGACGTCGACGCGCTGGTCGAGGCGCACCGGGACCCGGAGCTGCGGACCCGGACCCGTAACCCGCTGACCACCCCGGCGCAGGCCAGACGCTGGGTCGACGGCAACCGGCAGGGCTGGGCGGCGGGCCGCCGGTTCAGCTTCGCCGTCTGCGAACCCGCGCCCGACGGCGACCGGGTGGTCGGCTGCGTCCTGCTCAAGGACGTGGTGCCGGGCCGCGCCGACGCGGAGGTCGGCTACTGGACGGCCGGGTCGGCGCGCGGCCGTCAGGTGGCACCCCGGGCGGTGGACGCGGTGAGCCGGTGGGCGTTCACCCGGTTCGCCGCGACCGGGCTGGCCCGCCTGGAACTGCTGCACCAGCTGGACAATCCGGCGTCGTGCCGGGTGGCGGAGAAGAGCGGTTTCCCGTTCGTCGAGGTGCTGCCCGCCCGGCCACCGTTCCCCCTCGACGGGCACCGCCACGTGCGGCACCACCGCTGAACCCGGGGAATGTCGCCCGCCCCGCAGGCGCTGCACCGGTGACGGCCGGGTGGATACGGTGGCCGGGGGAGGTGTCCGGAGGATGGTGGACGCGTGGGAGGCCTCGGTCGAGGCGCAGATCCGCAGCGCCCAGGAACGGGGCGAGTTCGACAACCTGCCCGGCATGGGCAAGCCGATCCCCGGCCGTGACCTCCCCTACGACGAGTCCTGGTGGATCACGAGTTTCCTGGAGCGGGAGGCGCTGCCCACCGACCTGCTGCTGCCCACCCCGTTGCAACTGCGCCGCCGGGTCGAGCAGGTTCCCGACGAGGTCCGTGACCTGCCCACCGAGGAGTCGGTCCGGGAGTTCGTCGGGCTGCTCAACCGGGAGATCGTGGCGTGGCTGCGGTACCCTTCCGGCCCCCGGGTGGCGGTCCGCCCGGTCGACACCGAGGCGGTGCTGCGCCAGTGGCGGGTCCACCGCGCCAGCCGTAGCGCACCGGTCCCGCCCGTCCCGGCGCCTCCGCCACCGGCGCGCCGCCCCCGCTGGCGCTGGCCGTGGCGGCGGCCGCCGACGTAGCCGGCACCCGCCGCCGGGTCAGTCGACGGCGGCCCGCCAGGTCCATTCGTCGCGTCGCGGCCGGCCGCCCAGGGTGGCCCGCCCGGTCATCCACAACAGCACGTCGGGCGGGTCACCGGCGGGCGCGTCGGGGAACAGCCGCCCCAGCACCGCCGCGCTGGGTGCCGCCGGCGGCCGCCACGTCACCCCGAGCCCCCGGGTGATGTCGTACGTGTGCAGCAGCGTCTCGGCGATGCCCATGGCGGCGAAGCCGGGCGGGTCGCAGGGTCCCCAGTGCCAGGCACGGGTGTGCGCGGGGACGGTGTCGAGCGCGGCGGCGAGCAGCCCCCCGCAGGCGGCCACCACGACCAGCACCTGCGCCGGGGTGGCGTCGGGGTGTACCCGCAGGTCGAGCGGGAGGTAGCCGGTGTCGGGCCGGCCGGTGAGCTGGGTGGCGTAGCCGAGCAGGTCGTGGGCGATGTGCGCGGCGGTCGTCCGGCACGACCAGTCCAGGTCGCCGGCTGCGGCGCTCCAGTCCCGGTCGGTGTGCGGGCCGAGCGTGCGGGTCAGTTCGTCGATCGCGTCCCGGACCCCGCGGCCGGTCAGCCGTTCCTCGGTGGGCATGCGGCCGATCCTCGCACCACCGTGGCCGGCACGCCCGGGTCGCGTGGCGCGGCTCAGGCCGGACGTACGGGCTGCGGCGCGGCGGCGACGAGGGTTTCGATCACCGACCGGGCGGGCGTCGGACGCCGGCCGAGCAGAGCCTGAAGGGTCGGGTCGGTGACGGCGAACTCGCCCCGCCGGGCCGCCCGGTACATGCCGAGGGTGAATTCGGCGGCGGCCTCGGGCATGCCCCGGGCGACGGCGGTGGCCTTCCACTCGTCGTCGTCGACGACGATCCGGGTGACGGTGCGTCCGGTGAGGTCGGTGAGGATGGCGGCGACGTCCGCCAGGTCGAGGGCCTCCCCGGCGGTCAACGCGGGGGTGACGCCGTCGAGCACGCCCTGACCACCGGTCAGGGCGATGGCGGCGGCCTCGGCCAGGTCGTCGTGCGCGGTCCAGGACACCGGCCCGTCGGCCGGCGCCACCAGGTGCCCGGTGGTCAGGGCGTCGCCGATGACGAACCCGAGGGCACCGGCGTAGAAGCCGTTGCGCAGGGCGGTGAAGGGCATCCCGGTCGCGGCCAGGTGCTCCTCGGTCGCGGCGTGGGTGACCTGGGCGGGGAAGCGGGAGTCGCGGGAGGCGGCCTGGTGACTGGTGTAGAGGATGCGGGCGGCTCCCGCGGCGCGGGCGGCGTCGATGGCGGCCCGGTTCGCGGTCACCGCGTCGCCGCCCCGGATGGCGGCGGACACGATCAGCACCAGCTCGGCCCCGGCGAAGGCGTGCGCCAGCGTGGCGGGGTCGGTGAAGTCCCCCCGGCGGACCCGGACGCCGCGTCCGGCCAGGTGGATGGCCTTGTCGACGTCGCGCACGCTCACCCCCACGGTGGTGGCGGGCACCCGGGCCAGCAACTGGTCGACGATCCGGGAGCCGAGCTGCCCGGTGGCACCGGTGATGACGAACACGATGGCGACCCTTCGACGAATCAGCGTTACGCCGCAGACGCTAACACCGATAGTTCGACGCTAACAAGTTGCTGTTATCGTTGATCCGTGACGGTGACGCCCGACAACCCGCCCCGCGACGACGTGCGATCCGACATCGTCGCGGCAGCCGCCCGACTGCTGCGCGACCACGGGGCGCACGCGGTGACCACCCGCGCCGTCGCCCAGGCCGCGGGCGTGCAGGCACCCACCATCTACCGGCTGTTCGGTGACAAGAACGGCCTCGTCGACGCCGTCGCCGAACACGTGATGGCCAGCTACGTCGCCACCAAGACGGCGGCCACGGATGCTCCGCCGGCCGACCCGGTGGCCGACCTGCGCGCCGGATGGCGCACGCACCTGGAGTTCGGCCTGGCCAACCCCGAGTTGTTCCGACTGCTCGGCACGCGCGGGCCCGGCGACCCGTCCCCGGCGTCGGTGGCGGGCCTCGCGGTGCTGCGCTCCCGGGTGCACCGGCTCGCCGCCGCCGGCCTGCTGCGGGTCGACGAGCAGCGGGCCGCCACGATGATCCACGCCGCCGGCACCGGCGTCATCCTCACCCTGCTGGGGACCCCCGCGCCGCACCGCGACCCCGGACTGGGTGACGCCGTGTTCGACGCCGTGCTCGGCGGCATCCTCACCACCGCCCCGGCGACCCCCGACCCGACCCTGCGCGCCGTCGCGGTGACCTTCGCCGCGGTGACGCCGGACCTGCCCGGCCTCACCGACGCCGAACGCGCGCTGTTGACCGAGTGGCTCCACCGGTTGCTGACCCACCTGCGCGGCTCGCCGGGCTGATCACCGGCACCCGTTTCAGTACAGTGTCGGATGTACTATCCACGTCGTGGAGACGTCGACGTACGCCCAGGTCCTCGCCCGCTTCGGCCACGCCCTGTCCGACCCGACCCGCGCGCGGGTGCTGCTGGCCCTACGCGACGGGCCCGGCTACCCCGCCGACCTGGCCGCGCTACTGGGAACGACCCGGCAGAACCTGTCCAACCACCTCACCTGCCTGCGCGGCTGCGGCCTGGTCGTCGCCGTCCCCGAAGGCCGGCGTACCCGCTACGAGCTGACCGACCCACGGCTGGCGCACGCCCTGGGCGACCTGCTCGGCCTGGTCCTCGCGGTCGACCCGACGGTCTGTCCGGACGCCGACGGGCAGGGCTGCTGCTGATGAGCCTGCCGCCGGTCCGACCGCCGTCGGCCGGCCCGGCACCCGAACGACGCGCGGCGCTCACCCGGAGGGTGCGGCTGTTCGTCGCCGCCACCATCACCTACAACGTCGTCGAAGCGGCGGTGGCGATCACCGCCGGGACGTTGGCCTCGTCCATGGCGCTGATCGGGTTCGGCCTCGACTCGGTCATCGAGGTGGCGTCGGCGGCGGCGGTGGCCTGGCAGTTCGCCGGTCGTGACCCCGAGGCCCGGGAGAGGACGGCGCTGCGTGTCATCGCCGGCTCGTTCTTCGCCCTCGCCGCCTACGTCACCGTCGAGTCGGTGCGCGCCCTGTCGGGCGGGGCGGACGCCGAACACTCCACCGTCGGTCTGGCCCTGGCCGGACTGTCGTTGCTGGTCATGCCGGCACTGTCGTTCGCGCAGCGTCGCGCCGGCCGGGAACTCGGCTCCCGCTCGGCGGTGGCCGACTCCCGGCAGACCCTGCTGTGCACGTACCTGTCCGCCGTGCTGCTCGTCGGCCTGGTGGTCAACAGCCTGTTCGGTTGGTCCTGGGCCGATCCGGTCGCCGCGCTGGTCATCGCCGCCGTCGCGGTCAGGGAGGGCCGGGAGGCGTGGCGGGGCGACACCTGCTGCGCCCCGAACGCCGCCCTGCACATGCCCATCGACGCGGCACCGTCCGCAGTGGCGGGGACCGACGCTGCCGTGCACGCCTGCGGCTGCTCCGGGCGTCCCCACGGCTGACGCTCCCTCGACGTCCGCTCGCAGTCCCTGTCGGCGTCACCCAGACCATTTATCGGATTACTGTTATCGGCAATCCGGTAAATCAGGTGGACTTAAAGGGCATAACGTCCAGACACCATAATGTCTGTTCTGTTGTTCCCGCCCGATGTCGGGAACTGGTGCCGGTTCACCTCACGTCCGGGCCGCCGTGATGCCGGTGGCGGATCGGGCCGGATGCCGCGACGCGGGCCAGGCTCAGCAGGAGCCGGTCGTCCGCAGCTGGCCGAGGATGTCGGTGGGCGTCCGCCCGAGCAGCTCCCGCAGGTCGCCGGTCGTCGCCTCCAGCGCGCCGGCACGGGCCAGTCCGTGCAGCCAACCCATCGCCCCGGCCACGACCCCGGGTCGGGCCACGACGCCCAGGGCGGCGGCCAGCTGCGGGTACGTCCACACCGGCCCGGTGAGGGTGTAGGTCCGGCCCCGGGTGTCGGGGCGCAACAGGGCGGCCACGGCGGCTCCGGCCAGGTCCGCCCGGGTGGCGGTGTTCAGGCCCCGTCCCTCGGTGGCGTGCACCAACGCGTCGACGCCGACCGCCGCGTCGACGAACGGCTCGGTGTAGAACGGGTTCCGCAGCACCGTGTGGGCCAGCCCCGCCGCGGCGAGTGCCTCCTCGGTGGCCCGGTGGGCGTCGAAGAGGCCGGCGATGGGGAGGAAGCTGGTGTAGACGACGTCGGTGACCCCGGCGTGCCGCGCCGCCGCCACGACCGCGCGGTGCTGGGCGGTACGGCGGGCCTGGTCGAGTTCGGGTGACGACACGAAGATCAGTCGCGTGACCCCGGCGAACGCCTCGACCAGGGTTCCGGGGCTGTCGTAGTCGCCGGGGCGTACGGCGACCGCCAGGTCCCGCGCACGGCCGGGATCGCGGGCGACGGCCACGATCCGATCGGGCCGGACCCGTTCGCGCAGGTGTGCGACGGCGAGCCGGCCGAGGGCTCCGGTGGCCGCCGTGACGGCGAACAGGTCGTCGGGCATGGACACACCCTCGCGGTCGCCGCCACCGTGGGCAACCCGGTTTCCCGGGATGTCCGCCGACCGCCGTCGGTGCGGTACGGGACGTCGGTGCCAGGATGGGGTGATGAGCGACGAGCCGATCGACCTGGTGTCCGCGCTGGCCTCCTTCGACCAGTTGTGGAGCCCGCGCATCGTCACCCGGGTCAACGACTACGACGTGCGGGTGGCGAAGGTGGCCGGGGAACACGTGTGGCACACCCACGACCACACCGACGAGTTCTTCCTGGTGCTCGACGGTGAGCTGCGCATCGGGCTGCGCGAGGAGACCGGCGAGCGGACGGTGGTGTTGCCGCGCGGCGCGGTGTACGTGGTGCCGCGCGGGGTGGCACACCGCCCGTCCGCTCCCGACGGTGCGTCGATCCTGATGTTCGAACCGTCGGGGACGTCCAGTGTGGGGGACCGGCACGACGAGGTGCCCGCGCACGTGGACGCCACCACCGGCCACGCCCTCTGAGCCGGACGTCACCCACCCCGGATGCCGACGGCGACCTGCGGGTGGACGCCGGGCGGCTGCGCGTCGTCGCGCGCGCCCCCGCCCCGCGCCGTCCACCCCGCGAGCAGGGGATCTACTGGCGTACCGGGCCCTGACCGACGGCCGGGTTGACGCGTGCGCCACGACGCGGTAAATACTGAGGTACGAGTTGAGCCCACCCGACTCAACTCAAAGGACCTTCGGCCCGAGGAAACCGAGGAGGCACGACCATGCTGATGCGTACCGACCCCTTCCGTGAGATCGACCGGCTCGCCGAGCAGCTCTTCGGCACCACCAGCCGCCCTGCGGTGATGCACCTGGACGCCTGGCGCGACGGCGACCACTTCCACGCCGCGTTCGACCTGCCCGGGGTGGACCCCGACAGCATCGACTGCACGGTGGAGCGCAACGTGCTGACCGTCCGCGCGCAGCGCCGCCGGCCCACCTCCGAGGCCGTCGAACTGGTCGCCGCCGAGCGGCCGATGGGCACCTTCTCCCGGCAGTTGTTCCTCGGCGACACCCTCGACACCGACCGGCTGGAGGCCGCCTACGAGCACGGGGTGCTGACGCTGCGCATCCCGATCGCCGAGCGGGCCAAGCCGCGTCGGGTTCCGGTCACCGCCGGTAACGGACACCGGCAGATCACCGCCTGACCGTCGCGCCCACGGTGGGGGCCGAACCGGCCCCCACCGGGCCGAACACCGTCGCGCCCGGGCGTCGGGCAATCCGCTCGGGCGCGCCTCACCGTGATTGCCCACCGGGGCTGAGAGTCTTTCTCGCATGCTGCGTCCCGACGGCCCCGTCCTGCCCCGCACCCCGACCCGCCCGGCGTTGGCCGGCACACCGGTCGACTTCACCGAGGCGTGGCTGCGTAACCGTCGGCTGTCGGCGCACACCCGCGACGCCTACCGCCGCGACATCGCCGGCTGGCTCACCTGGTGCGCCGGCGGTGACCTGGACCCGCTGCGGGCCACCTTCCTCGACGTCAACGCCTACGCCCGGCAGTTGGAGGCCACCCCGGCGGCGCGCAGCGGCCGGCCGCTGACCCCCGCCACCGTCGCCCGGAAACTGTCCGCCCTGTCCAGCTGGTACGAGTTCCTGGTGAAGCTGCGGGCGGTCGACGCCAACCCGGTCTCCGGGGCCGACCGGCCGCGCATCGACCGGGACCACTCGGCCACCGTCGGCCTCACCCCGCAGGAGGTCGACGCGCTGCTCGCCGCCGCCGCCGCCGACACCGGCCCGACGGCCGCCCGCAACCGGGCCGCCGTCGCCCTGCTGGCCGACCTCGGCCTGCGGGTCGGTGAACTGGTCTCCCTCGACCTGACCGACCTCGGTGCCGAACGCGGGCACCGCAGCGTCCGGTTCGTCGGCAAGGGTGGCAAGGCCCGTCGCCGGGCGCTCACCCCGGGCACCGCGTACGCCCTCGACGCCTACCTGGCCGAGCGGGCGGCGGCGGCCGGGGTGGCCGTCGAGGCGTTGACCGGGCCGCTGCTGGCCACCACCACCGGCGGCCGCCTCGACCGGCACTCGGTGTTCCGGCTGGTGCGCCGGTTGGCCGCCACGGCGGGCATCGCGGCGGCGGCGAAACTGTCCCCGCACTCGCTGCGGCACGCCTTCGCCACCACCGCCCGCGAGGAGGGGGTGCCGTTGGAGGACGTGCAGGACGCGATGGGGCACGCCGACCCGCGGACCACCCGCCGCTACGACCGGGACCGGCACAACCTCGACCGGGACCCGGCGTACGTCATCTGGGCGGCGCGGGCCCGGCGGCGCGGCTGAGAAAACCGATTGACGGAGTGAGCGCTCACTCCCGAGGGTGGTGCCATGACGGCACCCGGGGGACGCCGACGACGCGCGCCGGCCATGACCGCCGACCGCCGCCGCGCCATGATCGTGCAGACCGCGCTGCCCCTGCTGACCCGCCGGGGCACCACCCTGACCACGGCCGAGGTGGCGCGGGCCGCCGGGATCGGCGAGGCGACCGTGTTCCGTGCCTTCGCCGACAAGCAGGCGCTGCTCGACGCGTGTGTGGCCGAGGTCCTGCGCCCCGACCCGCTGCTCGACCGGTTGACCCGCATCGACAGGCGTCAGCCACTCACCGGTCGGCTCACCGAGGCCGCCGTGGTGATCCACGCCCACCTGGCCCGGCTGGGCGCGGTGCTCGGCGCCCTGCACGCCGCCGGCCGGGCCCGCCCCGACCCGCCACCGGCGGGCGCGGCGGCGACGGCGGTCCGGCCGGCGGTGGCCGCCCTGTTCGCCCCCGACGTCGACCGGCTACGGCTCCCACCCGACCAGCTCGCCGACCTGTTCCTCGGCCTGCTGTCCCCGCCGGGCCCGCTGGCCACCACGGCACCGTCCACCACCGACCTGGTCGACCTGTTCCTGCACGGCACGCTCACCCGTTGACCGGGTCAGGTGAGCAGGTCGAGGTGGTGGTGGGCGTCGGCGGAGACGTCCTCGTGCCGCAGCCACCGCCGGGCCCACAACCGGGCCGCCACCTCGGCCTGCCCGTCACCCCACGCGGCGTGCTCCACCAGCAGCGCCGCCGCCAACGCGTACGCCATCCGCAGGGCCAGGCCGCGCGCGCCGGCCAGGACCGTCGCCGACGCCGGGTCGGCGGTTACCTCACCGAGGGTGGCCCGCAGCTCCCCGGCCACCGTGGCGAGGGTGTCGGCCAGGGTCGGGGACAACGGGCGGGCCGCGTCGGCGGCATCGGTGAGCCGACGCAGCAGCGGCGCCCCGGCGTCCTCCCGGGTGACCGCGCGCAGCACGTCCACCGCCAGCACATTGGTGGTGCCCTCCCAGATCGGCAGGACCTGCGCGTCGCGCAGCAACCTCGGCACGCCGGTGTCCTCGACGTAGCCGGCCCCACCGAACGCCTCCACGTACTCGGCGGCGCAGGACACCGCCAGCCGGCCGGTGGCCAGCTTCGCCAGCGGCGCGACCACCCGCAGCTCCGCGGCGGCCTGCGGGTCGCCGCCGACCTCGACCCGGCCGAGCAACGTGAACGCGTGCCCGGCCAGGGCGAACGCGCCCGCCGCGTCCACCGCCAACGCGCCGAGGGTGGCCCGGTGCAGCGGATTGTCGGCCAACAGCCCGCCGGCCACCCGCCGGGTGCGCGCGTACGCCAGCGCGTAGGACAGGCCCCGGCGTATCCCCGACGCGGCGGCCGACGCGTTGTGCACCCGGGTCACCACCACCAGGGTCATCGCCCGCACCAGCCCCGGCACCGCCGGGTCACCCAACGGCAGCGCGTACGCGTCCCGCAACCCGATCTCGGCGGTCGGCAACGCCCGGGTGCCCAACTTGTCCTTGAGCCGCCGCACCACCACCCCGGGGGCGGGACCGTCGGGGACGGCGGTCGCCCCGGCCAGCGGCGAGTCGGCCGCGTAGCGGGGCACCAGGAACGGGGCGAGGACCCGGCTGCCCCGCCCGGCCCCCTCCGGCCGGGCCAACGCCACCGCCATCGCCGCGTCGGCGGCCGAGCAGAACCACTTCTCCCCGGTCAGCCGCCACGACCCGTCGGCGGCCGGCCGGCCGAGGGTGCCGGTGCCGGACAGGTCGGAGCCGCCCTGCGACTCGGTCATCCACTGCCCGCTGACGATCGCGGTGTCCGGGTCGGTGGCGACCAACCGGGGCAACCAGGCGTCGCGGACCTGCGCGTCGACGTCGGGGCTGCTCAGCAGCGCCGCCGCGCCGTCGGCCATCGCCACCGGGCAGGAGAAGGTCGCCGACTCCGGCCCGTACAGGTGCAGCAGGGCGTGCTGGACGACGCGGGCGGCGGCCCCCCACGTGCCGCGCGCCGACTCCAGGTAGGGCAGGGCGACCACGGCGTGCCGGGCGGCGGCGGCCCGCTGGGCCTGCCAGCCGGCGCTGGTGTCGATCCGGTCGACGCGCGCGCCCCACGGGTCGTAGCGGACCAGCGTCGGCGGGTGGGCCTCGGCGTCGGCGTGCGCGGCGCGCAGCGGCCCGGTGACGTCGGCGGCGAGCGCGGCCAGCCGGTCCTGCGCGGCGGTGTGCCCGGCCGCGCCCAGCTGCCGGGTCAGCCACGACCGCAGCAGCCGGTCACCGGCGTACGGGTCGTCGATGTCCGGTACCGGCTGCACGTAGCGGCTCATCCGTCGCTCCTTCACCAGGGGTGTGCGCCGACGGTAGACGATCACCCCGGCCGCGCGACAGGGGGCGAACCGCCTGCGCGGCCCCGGCCCGTCCGCCTACCGTCGCAGGTGATGAGCGTGCGGCAGGCGTGGACGCGACCGGCGCGGCGGCGGCGCCCGGTGCGCACCGGCCTGTTCCTGGGTGGCCTCGCCGTCGGCCTGTGCCTGGTCGGGGTGGCCGGGCTGGGGCTGTGGAACGTGCAGGTGGTGGCGGGCGCCACCGGCCCGGTGCGGGAGACCGCCGACGGGTTCTTCCGGGAGTTGTCCGCCGGTGAGGTGGACCAGGCCTACCGGCGGTTGTGCGCGCAGACCCGCAGCCGGTGGAGCGAGGTCGGGTTCGCCGGCTGGGTCCGCACCCCGCCGGTGGTCACCGGCTACGAGATCCTCGACGTGTCGGTACGCACCCGCGACGGCCGGCCGGCCGGGGAGGTGGCGGTGCGGGTCACCCGCGACGGCGGGGCCGCCGAGCAGCGCCGGCTGCCGGTGGTGAAGGAGGACGGTAAGTGGCGGGTCTGCGGCGACCCGTACTGACCCGCCGGGCGGGTCAGGCGCGTGGGCCGAGGTCGCCGGAGCGGTAGTGCCGCCGGCACAGCACCTGGTAGCGCACGTCGGCGGTGTCGACGGTGTCCCCGATGACGACCTGCGCGCCCTCGCGGGCCACCCGCCCGTCGACGACCCGGGCGTTGAGCAGGCCCTCCCGCCCGCACCAGCACAGCACCTCCACCTGGATGCGGGCCACCTCGTCGGCCAGTTCGAACAGCCGCCGGGCGGCCGGGAACAGGCAGGACCGGAAGTCGGTGGCGAGGCCGAAGGCGTACACGTCGACGTCGTAGCCGTCGACCAGTTCGGCCATCTGCTCGACGTGCGCCACGTCGTAGAACGACGCCTCGTCGCAGATCAGGTAGTCGATGCGGACCCCCTCGGCCCAGGTGTCGCGGACCAGCGCCCGCAGGTCCAGCTCGTCGGTCACCTCCACGGCGGTGTGGGCCAACCCGATGCGGGTGGTGACCCGTGGCCCCAACGACCTGTCGATGCGGGTGGTGACCAGCCCCCGGCGGCCCTGCCGGGCGTGGTTGTAGTTCATCTGCAACGCCATCGTCGACTTGCCGCAGTCCATCGGACCCCAGAAGAACTTCAACGCGGCGGCGTGCAGCGGACGGCCGTCGACGCCCCGCGCGGCGGCGCAACCGGTCCCCCCGTCGTCCGGGCCGGGCAGGGGACGGGCCAGGCAGGTGGGGGTGGCAGCGGCGTCGTCGGTCACGTCGGGGCAGCCTAGCCCATCGGCGCGGGTGGATCGGGCCGATGGTCAGAGCACCCGGGGCGGGGTGTTGCCGGCGGCGACGATGGCCCGGCGGATCGGCACCGCGGCCAGCAACGCGAACCCCACCACGAAGAAGATCAGCAGGGAGACCAGACCCACCCGGTAGGAGGAGGTGAGCTGGAAGACCAACCCGAACGCCAGCGGGCCGAGCCAACTGGTGCCCTTGTCGCTGATCTCGTAGAACCCGTAGTACTCGCCCTCCTTGCCGGCGGGGATGAGCTGGCTGAACAGCGACCGGCTCAACGCCTGGCTGCCGCCGAGGACCAGACCGATCGCCCCACCGAGGATCATGAACGGCAGCGGGGCCTCGGCGGGCAACCGGAACGCGCCGATGATCACCCCGGTCCACAGCACCAGCGACAGCAGCACCGTCTTCCACGCGCCGATCCGCCGGGCCAACGCCCCCAGCGCCAACGCCCCGCCGAAGGCGAGGAACTGCACCAGCAGGATCGTCACGATCAGCGTGCTCTGCCCCAGCCGCAACTCCTCGGTGCCGTACTGGCTGGCCAGGGTGATCACCGTCTGGATGCCGTCGTTGTAGACCAGGAACGCCAGCAGGAAGAACAGCGTCAACGGATACGCCTTGATCTCCCGCAGGGTCCGGCCGAGCTGCCGGAACCCGTCGGTGACCACGTCACGGCCCGCCCCGCGCAACGCCTCGGCGGTGGGATGCTCCCGCAGCCACCGCAACGGCACCAGGGTGAACACCGCCCACCACACCCCGGCCGACACGATCGACCAGCGGGCCAGGTCCAGGGTGCGCTGCGGGTTGTCGTCCTCGCTGAGCAGGGTCACCGCCACCAGGTTCAACGCCAGCAGCAGGCCACCGCCGAGGTAGCCGATGGCCCAGCCGCGACTGGACACCGCGTCGCGTTCGTCCGGGCCGGCCAGCTGCGGCAGGAACGAGTTGTACACCACCACCGCCGCGCCGAAGGCGATGTTGGCGACCAGGAACAACGCCCCACCGAGCAGGTACCGGTCGCCGGTGACCAGCGCCATCGCGATGGTCGCCCCGGCGCCGGTGAACGCCGCCCCGGCCAGCAGCCGCTTCTTGTGCACCGTCCGGTCGGCGATCGCCCCGACCACCGGCAGCACGAACACGGTCAACAGCACCGACAGCGAGATCAGGTACGGGTAGTAGGAACCGGCGGCGACCCGGACGCCCAGCGGGTGCACGTACCCGTCGCAGCGGTCCGCGCCCAGCTCGCAGCCGGCGGCCAGTTCGGTGACGGTGGTGAGGAACGGTCCGAGGAACACCGTGATGACGGTGGTCTGGAAGGCCGAGTTGGCCCAGTCGTACAGGTACCAGCCGCGCCGCTCCCGGCGCAGGCCCGCCGGGGTGTCGACGGTGGTCGGGGTGGTGGTGACCGGGTCGGCCATCGGGGTCCTCGGGGCTCAGGCGGCCCAGAGGCCGCGGCTGCGGTAGACGTCGCGCAGCACGCCGACGTGATCGGTCATGATGCCATCCACACCACGATCCAGTAAGTCGTGCATCTGGGCAGGTTCGTCGATCGTCCAGACGTGCACCTGCACCCCCAACCGGCGGCAGTAGGCCAGGAACCGGCGGTCGACCACGGGCACCCCGGCGTAGCGGGGCGGCACCTGCGCGGCCACCACCGACGGCGGTAACCGCACCGGCCGGCCGTGCCGCGACGCCCACCACAGCCGGGCCACCCCGCGCATGCCCAGGCCGGTGACCACCCGCCCGCCGGTGGCCGCGCGCAGCCGGGCCAGCCGGGCGTCGTCGAACGACGCCAGCAGCACCCGGTCGGCCGCACCGGCCCGGGTCACCGCCCCGACCGCCGGGGCGACCCCGCCGTCGGTCTTCACGTCGATGTTGAACCGGACCTGCGGCCAGGCGGCCAGCACCTCGTCGAGCCGGGGCACGACCGCCGCGCCGCCGACCCGCACCGACGCCAGGTCGGCCCAGCGCAGGTCGGCGATGCGACCGTGCTCACCGGTGACCCGGCGCAGGGTGGCGTCGTGGAAGACCACGCACACCCCGTCGGCGGTGGCGTGCACGTCGGTCTCCACGTACCGGTAGCCCAGGTCGACGGCCCGGGTGAACGCGGCGACGGTGTTCTCGTCGCCGTCGGCGGCCCCGCCCCGGTGCGCGAAGGCCAACGGGGTGGGGGCGTCCAGGTAACCGGGACGGGTCGACACGAGCGCAGTATGCCCGTCCCCGGTTGCCGGCGGGTGACCGACCGGCAACCGTCGCCCCGCCGGGGTCGCCCGCCCGGTCAGTCGATCCACGCCCCGGTCAGCGCGGTGACCGCCGTGCCGTCGAGGTCGGCGAGCTTCACCCCGACGAACTGCCGGGCCGGCGCGGAGGTCTGCACCCGCGGCGGCGGGGTCGGGCCGGTGACCGCCTGCACCACGACCGCCGCGGCGTCGGCGGGGGACTGCGCGGCGGCGAACGCGTCGGCGGTACGCCGCAGGTACGCCCGCAGTCCCGGCCCGTACGCCCCGGCGGCGGCCACCACGGCATCCCGGTCGATCCCGACGTTGGCGACGAACTCGCTGGCCACCGCCCCCGGCTCGACCACGCAGACGGCGACCCCGACGGTGGCGGCGACCGGGGTGAGGGACTCCATGAACCCCTCGACGGCGAACTTCGCCGCACAGTACGCCTCGTTGAACGGTTGCCCGATCACCCCGCCGACGCTGCTGACGGTCACCAGCCGGCCCCCGCTGGCCCGCAGGTGCGGCAGGGCGGCCCTGCTGACGTGCAGCACCCCGAAGAAGTTGACCTCCATGACGGCGCGGACCGCGTCGACGCCCTCCTGTTCCAGGGTGCCCAGGTGACCGGCGCCGGCGTTGTTGACGACCGCGTCGAGCCGCCCGTACCGGTCGACGACACCGGCGACGGCGGCGGCGACCGACGCCGGGTCGACCACGTCGAGTTGCCGTACGTCGACCAGGTCGGCGACGTCGGCGGTGGCGACGGCGGCCCGCAGCCGCGCGGCGCGGGACACGTCCCGCATGGTCGCCACGGTCCGCCAGCCGGCCCGCGCGCAGCCCAGGACGGCCTCCAGCCCGATGCCGCTGGAGGTGCCGGTGATCAGTACGGTCGGTTCACTCATCCCTGACCCTCTTCCGTGTGGCGACGGTCCGCCGGTGTGGCCCCGGCCGACGACGGGCGGCGGTGGACCCGGCTGGTGTCGACGGGACGTCCCGGGTCGACGTGCCGGGGCCGGTCCGGTTCGTCGGGCCGCAGCGGCACCAGGGTGTCGGTGATCGCGTCGATGATCCGGTCGGTGCCCCGGCGGGCCGCGCCGGGCGCGGTGGGGGAGAGGTCCCGCAGGTGCAGCGGCGCGCCGAAGCGGACCCGGATCACCGGGCGGCGGACCAGTGCCCGGGCCAACGCGCGCAGCATCCCCCGGGGCGCCCGGTAGGGCAGTACCTCGTGCGACCCCCACTGGGCCACGGGCACCACCGGGGCGTCGCAGGCCATCGCGAGGCGGGCGGTGCCGGTCTTGCCGCGTTCGGGCCACATGCCGGGGTCCAACCCGATGCGCCCCTCCGGGTAGACCAGCACCACCGACCCGGCGGTGACCGCTGCGGCGGCGTCGTCGAGCGCCCGGCGTACGGCGGTGCTGCCCCGGTCGACGCGCAGGTGCCCGGCGTGGCGCATCAGCGCGCCGAGCCCCGGGGTGCGGAACAGCCCACCGGTGGCCATGAAACGGGGCGACACGCCCCGAACCCGGCAGGCCGCGCCCAGCACGATGGGGTCGAAGGGGCTGATGTGGTTGGCGGCCAGGATCAGCGGCCCCCGGCGCAGGTGCGCGGGGACGTCCCCGCTGACCTCCAGCCGGGCGAACAGGGCGACGACCAGCCGGGCGAGCAGTTGGGCGGCACGCCAGAACCGTGGTGGCTGCCAGCCGGGGCGCGGGGTGTCCATCAGTCGCCGATGGTCGCACGGGCGTGGGGGAGGACCGGACCCGGGTCGTGCGGCCTGCGGTGATCAGGGTCATTGGTCCCGGGTCGGGTCGGGACCCCCGACCCTGCCCGTCGACCTACGACACGCAGTAGTATCTACTACGTCTCGTAGTATCAACGGCAGGGGGAATCCCGGTGGACGCGTTGGACGTCGCCCGCTGGCAGTTCGGTGTCACCACCGTCTACCACTTTCTCTTCGTACCACTGACCATCGGGCTGTCCGTCCTGGTCGCCATCCTCCAGACCCGCTGGCACCGCACCGGCGACGAGAAATACCTCAAACTCACCAAGTTCTACGGCAAACTCTTCCTGATCAACTTCGCCATGGGCGTCGTCACCGGCATCGTGCAGGAATTCCAGTTCGGCATGAACTGGTCCGACTACTCCCGCTTCGTCGGCGACATCTTCGGCGCACCCCTGGCCATCGAAGCCCTCGTCGCCTTCTTCCTCGAATCCACCTTCATCGGCCTGTGGATCTTCGGCTGGGACCGGCTCCCCAAACGCCTGCACCTGGCCAGCATCTGGGCCGCCGCCATCGGCACCAACCTGTCCGCCTACTTCATCCTCGCCGCCAACTCGTTCATGCAGAACCCCGTCGGCTACCGCTTCAACCCCGACACCGGACGCGCCGAACTCACCGACTTCGTCGCCGTCCTCACCAACAAGGTCGCCCTCATCACCTTCCCGCACACCCTCGCCGGCGCTTTCCTCGTCGCCGGCGCCCTCGTCACCACCGTCGGCCTCTGGCACGTCATGCGCCGCCGCGACAGCCCCGACACCGACGCCTACCGCCACGCCACCCGCTTCGGCGCCTGGGTCGTCCTCATCTCCGCCACCCTCGTCGTCCTCACCGGCGACATCCAAGGCAAGATCATGACCCAGGTGCAGCCCATGAAAATGGCCGCCGCCGAAGGCCTCTACACCACCGAGAGCCCCGCCTCGTTCTCCGTACTCACCGTCGGCAGCCTCGACGGCAGCCGCGAAGTCTTCGCCCTCAAGATCCCCTACCTGCTGTCCTACCTCGGCACCGGCGACCCCAACGGCACCGTCCACGGCATCAACGACCTCCAGGCCCAGTACGCCAGCCAGTACGGCCCCGGCAGCTACACCCCGATCATCCCGGTCACCTACTGGAGCTTCCGCTTCATGATCGGCTTCGGGCTCGCCGCCGCCGCCATCGCCCTGCTCATCCTCTGGACCCAACGCAAGGGCCGCACCCCCACCAACAGATGGCTGCTGCGCGCCGGCCTGATCATGCCCGTGCTCCCACTGCTCGCCAACTCCTTCGGCTGGATCTTCACCGAGATGGGCCGCCAACCCTGGATCGTCTTCGGCGAAATGCTCACCCGCGACGGCGTCTCCCGCAGCGTCTCCCTCACCGAAGTCCTCACCTCCTTCACCGCCTTCACCCTCATCTACGCCACCCTCGCCGTCATCGAATTCAAACTCCTCGTCCGCTACGCCCGCGCCGGCGTACCCGACGTCACCCCCGACCCCACCCCCGACGACACCGACGACGCCGAGCGCCCGCTCGCCTTCGCCTACTGACCCGGAGCCCCACCGTGGAACTCACCACCATCTGGTTTCTCCTCGTCGCCGTCCTCTTCACCGGCTACTTCATCCTCGAAGGCTTCGACTTCGGCGTCGGCATGCTCCTGCCCGTCCTCGGCCGCGACGACCGGCAACGCCGCGTCCTCATCAACACCATCGGCCCCGTCTGGGACGGCAACGAGGTCTGGCTCATCACCGCCGGCGGCGCCATGTTCGCCGCCTTCCCCGAGTGGTACGCCACCCTCTTCTCCGGCTTCTACCTGCCCCTGCTACTCATCCTGCTCGCCCTCATCGCCCGCGGCGTCGCCTTCGAATACCGCCACAAGCGCCCCGAAGCCTCCTGGAAACGCCGCTGGGACCAGGCCATCTTCTGGGGCTCCGCCATCCCCGCCCTGCTCTGGGGCGTGGCCTTCGCCAACATCTTCCGCGGCGTACCACTGGACGCCGACCACGAATACGTCGGCGGCCTGATCGACCTGCTCCACCCCTACGCCCTGCTCGGCGGCCTGACCACCCTCGGCCTCTTCCTCACCCACGGCGCGGTCTTCCTCGCCCTCAAGACCACCGGCGACATCCGCCACCGCGCCGGCACCCTCGCCGTCACCCTCGGCGCCGGCACCGCCGTCGCCGCCGTCGCCTTCCTCACCTGGACACTGACAATCCGCTCCAACGCCGCCGCCATCGTCCTCGCCGCCGGCGCCGCCCTCGCCCTGCTCGGCGCGCTCGCCGCCGCCCGGGTACGCCGCGAAGGCTGGGCCTTCACCGGCACCGCCCTGGCCATCGCCCTCGCCGTCGCCACCCTCTTCACCGCCCTGTTCCCCAACGTCATGCCCTCCACCGGCGACCCCGCCGGCACCCTCACCGCCACCAACGCCGCCTCCACCCCCTACACCCTGAAAATCATGACCTGGGTCGCCGTCGTCTTCACCCCGATCGTCCTCGCCTACCAAGGTTGGACCTACTGGGTGTTCCGCAAGCGAATCGGGGTACAGAACATCCCGCAACACTGAAAGACGCGCGAGGGGCGCGGGACGCGGGGCCGGAGCGAGGGGGTCGCACCGGCCCCGCAACGCGTCCACCACAAACCCGTCGCCACCCCACCCAACCACCGCTATCGTCGCCGCATGCCGCACGACCCCCACGTCCGGGAACTCACCGACGACGACACCACCGCCGCCTGGCACCTCGGCCGCACCGCCTTCGGCTCCGACCCGCAACCCGCACCCCCACCCACCACCACCCCCGGCACCACCCGCTACGGCGCGTTCGACCACACCGGCCGACTCATCGGCAAAGCCGTCGACCTGCACCACCACCAGTGGTGGGACGGCCGCACCGTCGCCGCCGCCGACATCGCCGGCGTCGCCGTCACCCCCGAAACCCGCGGCCGGGGCGTCGCCCGCGCCCTGCTCACCACCCTGCTACGCGGCGCACACGACCGGGGCGCCGCCGTCAGCGCGCTGTTCCCCACCGTCGCCGCCCCCTACCGCGCCTGCGGCTGGGAAACCGCCGGCACCCTACGCACCGTCAACCTCCCCACCGCCCTGCTCACCCGCCACCACCCCAGCCCACACCTCACCGTCCGCCCCGGCACCCCCGCCGACCTCGCCGCCGTCGACGAACTGCACACCCACACCGCCCGCCACCGCCGCGGCCTACTCGCCCGCACCGGCCCCCTGCACGACCACCACCGCACCCGCCACACCACCGACCACACCCTGCCCTACGACGGCCTCACCCTCGTCGAACACCACGGCCACCTCGTCGGCTACGCCGGCTGGAACCGCCGCGACAACTACGGCGACCAGGGCACCATCACCGTCGACGACCTCGCCGCCACCACCGCCGACGCCGCCCGCGAACTCGTCGGCATCCTCGCCAGCTGGCACAGCGTCGCCCCCACCCTGCGCCTCACCCTGCTCCCCGGCGACCCCCTCACCCCCCACCTCCCCGTGGAAAAGGCCCGCGAACACGAACAGGACACCTGGATGCACCGCCCCGTCGACGTCACCCGCGCCATCCGCGACCGGGGCTGGCCGACACACCTGCACGGCACCGCCACCTTCACCCTCGACGACCCGCTCGCCGACTGGAACACCGGCACCTGGCACCTGGAGATCACCGACGGCCACGCCGACCTGCGCCGCACCACCGCCCCCGCCGACCTGCACCTCACCGTGCGCGGCTTCGCCCTGCTCTACACCGGCGCCGCCACCGCCCGCACCGTCGCCCAGGCCGGCCTCCTGCACCACCCCACCGGCACCGACCCCACCCCCCTCGACCTGCTCGCCGCCCCCGGCCCCGCCCAACTCGGCGACTACTTCTGACCCACCCCGGCGGGGGCAGCCGACCCGGCGACCCCCGCCCACCGGCACCGACCGGCCACCACCACAACCGTCACCGGCCCGACCTCACCGCGCCTCGCGCAACTCCGCCAACCGCGCCTCGATCTCCGCCAACTCCGCCCGCAACTTCTCCGCCTGCTGCTCCGCCTCCGACCGCTCCGCCGACAGGATCTGCTCCACCGCCTCCTGAACCCCCGGCACATCCACCAACGCCACCATCCGCAACGCCTCCGCCGGCTTCACCACGTACGGCTTCGCCAACGCCTTCGCCCCCTGCTGCGCCGCCACCGTCCACTCACCGTCGGCATACGCCAACGTCACCGTCAACCCCGCCGGCCCCTTCGGCTTCGCCACCTTCGTCGGCCGACGCGCCGCCGGCTTCTCCACCGGCACCGACTGCTGCTCCACCCTCGACTCCTCCCGACGCTGCACCGGCACCCGGGGCGTGTCCAACACGAACTCCGGCTCCGCCTTCGCCGTCGGCTCCACCGGCTCCACCGCCGGCTCCGGCTTCGCCTCCACCACCCGACGACCCGCACCCCGCGGCGCCACCGCCAGATCGGCGGGGGAGAAGGGCAACTCGTCGCGCCCGAACCGCACCACCACGAACTCGTCCGACACCGCCGGATCGGTCACCTCCACCACCTGACCCACCTGCCCGGCGATCTGCCCCGCCGACGCGGTGAACACCACCTTCGGCTTCCGCCCCGCCGCCAACGCCTCCCGGATACCCCGCACCTCGTCATCGGACAAACCCTGGCCCGCCATCACAACCCTCTTTCGTACACGTGTCTGATCCTGCCTTGATACCAGCCCACCACGACAACCGGAAGATCAGCCCCCCAGCACCCGCAACGCCTCGTCCGCGTGCTCGTTCATCCCCAACTCGCTGTGCACCACCGCCAGCACCCGCCGGTCCTGACCGATCACGAACGTCATCCGCCGCGTGCTCAACGGCCCCAACGGCAACCGCCGCCGCACCCCGAACGCCTGCGCCACCACACCGTCGACATCCGACAACAACGGATAGTCGAACCCGTGCATCCGGGAGAACTCCGCCTGCCTGTCCACCGAATCCCGACTGATCCCCACCCGCTGCGCCCCCACCGCCGCGAACTCCGCCGCCAGATCCCGGAAATGACAACTCTCCGCCGTACACCCACGGGTCATCGCCGCCGGATAGAAGAACAACACCACCGGCCCCGCCGCCAACAACTCCGACAACCGCCGCGGCGCACCCGTCTGATCCGGCAGCACGAAATCCTCCACCAGATCACCGACACTCACACCCACCACACACCTCCACCGATCCGTTCCGTCCGAAACGCGGTGAGCGTAAGCGATCACCCAGCACACCACCGCACCACCGCGCCACGTGAGCACCCACACCATGCCCACCACGCCGACACGGAGGTACCGTCACACCACCGCACACCGGACCCGCAGGGGAGCACAGGCAATGACCGCGGTCACCGTCATCACCGGCGGCAGCCGAGGCATCGGCGCCGCCACCGCCCGACGGCTCGCCGCGGCCGGCCACCACCTCGCCATCGGCTACCGCCACGACCACACCGCCGCCGCCACCGTCGTCGCCGACATCCACCGCCTCGGCGGCCGCGCCGTCGCCGTCCCCGCCGACACCACCGACCCCACCCACGTCGACCGCCTCTTCACCGCCGCCGCCGACCTCGGCCCCCTCACCGCCCTGGTCAACAACGCCGGCGTCACCAGCCCCATCGGCCCCTTCACCGCACTACGCCCCGACGACCTGCGCCGCGTCGTCGACGTCAACCTCATCGGCTACGTCCTGTGCGCCCAACAGGCCGCCCGCCGGCTCACCACCGGCGGCGCCATCGTCAACATCTCCTCCGCCGCCGCCACCCTCGGCAGCCCGGGGGAGTACGTCCACTACGCCGCCGTCAAGGCCGCCACCGACACCCTCACCATCGGCCTGGCCAAGGAACTCGCCCCCCGCGGCATCCGGGTCAACGCCGTCGCCCCCGGCATCATCCGCACCGACATCCACGCCGACTCCGGCGTACCCGACCGCGCCGACACCGCCGCCGGCCGCATCCCCCTCGGCCGCGCCGGCGAACCCGACGAGGTCGCCGGCGCCGTCGCCTGGCTGCTCGGACCCGACGCCACCTACACCACCGGCGCGGTGCTGCGCGTCGCCGGCGGCCTGTGACCGGCGGCCCGACACCCCGTCCACCGCCGCCCGGCCGTCAACCGGTGAACAGCTTCGCCACCGTCAGCACCGTCTGCACCACCCCGTACCCCAGCAGCACCGACACCACCGACCAGGAAACCCACAACCGGGCCCGCTGACCCCGGGGACCGTCCCCACTCATCGCGCCCCACTCCTCTGCGTCGTCACCACATCCGTGTCCCGCCCACCGGCCGGCTCGTGGTACCGCTGCGGCACCGGACGCACCAGCAGGTTCGCCACGAACCCCACCGCCAGCACCCCGACCATCGTGAACAACGCCGGCCGGTACGCCGCCGCCGTCAACGTCCCCGGCTCACCCTGCGCGTCCAGGAACGCGTTGACGATCAACGGCCCGGCCACCCCCGCCGCCGACCACGCCGTCAGCAACCGGCCGTGGATCGCCCCCACCTCGACCGTGCCGAACAGGTCCCGCAGGTACGCCGGGACGGTCGCGAACCCGCCGCCGTAGAACGACAGGATGACGCAGGCCAACAGCACGAACAGCGCCGTCGCCGTCTGCCCGACCAGGGCCAGCACCGCGTACAGCACCATCCCCACACCCAGGTACACCAGGTAGATCGGCTTACGGCCGATCACGTCCGACGTCGACGACCAGACGAACCGGCCGGCCATGTTGAACAGCGACAACAACCCCACGAACCCGCCTGCCGCGGCCACCGACACCGCCGAGCCGCCCCCGTCGCGGAAGAAGTCCTGGATCATCGGGCTGGCCTGCTCCAGGATCCCGATCCCGGCGGTCACGTTGCAGAACAGCACCACCCACAGCAGCCAGAACGCCCGGGTCCGCACCGCGTTCGCCGCCGACACGTTCGCCGTGGTCACCAGCGGCTTCGCCGCCACCGCCGCCGGATCGAACCCGGCCGGCCGCCAGTGCGCCGCCGGCACCCGCACGTTGACCACCCCGAACATCATGATCACGAAGTAGCCGACACCCAGCGTGACGAACAACCAGACCAGCGCCGGCCCCGAGGCCGTCGACCCGGCGTCGGCCGGGTCGTACCCGGAGTCGTACAGCGACAACAGCTGACGCGACAGGGGAGAGGCCACCATCGCCCCACCACCGAAACCCATGATCGCCAGACCGGTGGCCAGACCCGGCCGGTCCGGGAACCACTTGATCAACGTGGAGACGGGGGAGATGTAGCCGATGCCCAGCCCGATCCCGCCCAGCAGCCCGTACCCGACGTACAGCAGCCACAGCTGCCCGGTGGCGATGCCCAGCGCGCCGACGCCGAACCCGGCCGCCCAGAAGCACGCCGAGACGAACATCGCCTTGCGCGGCCCGTTCGCCTCGACCCAGGTGCCGGCGACAACCCCAGCATCACGATCGCGATGCTGAAGATCACTCCGATCGCCGTCTGACTCGCGTCGAAGTGCGCGATCAGGGAGTTCTTGTAGACGCTGGTGGCGTAGACCTGGCCGATGCAGAGGTGGATCGCCAACGCCGCCGGGGGGATCAGCCAACGGCTGTACCCGGGCGGCGCGACGGTGTGCCGACGGTCGAGTGCGGACAGCATCGGTGCTTCCTCTCCGGAACATCGCGGTGACGTGCTCCCGTCACATGCCCCCGCCGCCTGCGGCGGGCAAACCGACGCCGCGCCCGGCGGTCGCCCCGGTGAGCCGAACGGTCATCCAACCAGCCCCGCCACCAACTCCGGCCCTGATTCGATAATTCACATTATGTAAAGTGAGCCGGAAGAGTGGCCCCCTCCGGCCTTCGGATACCCGGAGTGGCGACAGCCGCCTTCGGGCCGCGCCCACGCGGCGGACACCCCGGAACCCGTGCGCCCCGCCGCCGGTCCGACGGGTCGCCGGTGCGGGGTCGGGCGGCCGACGAGGCACCGACCCGACATGTTCCAGTGGCACACAACGGCGGGATCCACCAGGACCCGCCACCCGGGCGCGCTGATGGCGACCACGGTGTGCAGCGGTAGGTGCGAGGCGGCCGGAGCAACCCGTCGCCGCTCCCCTCCCCCCGGGTGGCCGACAACCCGAGAAAGCTGCATAATATCCCTTATGCATGACAAACAGGACGAATCGGTTGGCCGGCTCATCGAGGAGTTCCTGACCGCGCGGGCCACCCGCAAGCCGTCCCCGCACACGCAGGAGGCGTACCGGCGGGACCTGCGGGCCGTCGCGGCGCTGGCCGGCGAGGAGTGCACCCCTCCCCTGTCCCCCGACGAGCTGATGATCTCCGCCCTCTCCCCCCGGGTGATGCGGGCGGCGTTCGCCCGGTTCGCCGCGCCCCGGGCGGCGGCGTCGGTGCACCGCGCCTGGTCGAGTTGGAACGGCTTCTTCTCGTTCCTCGTAGCCGAGCAGGTGGTGGCGGGCAATCCGATGCCGGCGGTGGGGCGTCCCCGGACGCCGCTCCCCCAGCCGAAGCCGTTGCGGGGCGAGGACACCCCGGAGGTGCTGTTGGCGTCGGTGTCGCGGGAGGACGCGCGGCAGCGTGATCCGTGGCCGGAGCGGGACGTGGCGGTGTTGGCGTTGGCGTTGTGCGCGGGGTTGCGCCTGGCGGAGTTGTTGGCGTTGCGGGTGTCGTCGGTGTCGGGGCGGGCCGGTGAGCGGCGGGTGGCGGTGGCCGGCAAGGGCGGTCGGCCGAGGGTGGTGCCGGTGGAGCCGGAGTTGGACGAGGTGGTGTCGGCGTACCTGGACAGTCGGCGGCGGCGGTTCGGGGCGCGCAGCGTACGTCCGGACGGGGTGTTGCTGGTGGATCGGCAGGGTGCGCCGTTGCGTCGGGGCGGGTTGCAGTATCTGGTGGATTCCTGTTACCGGCGGGCGGGGATCACCGACCGGGTGCCGGCGGGGGCGCGGTTGCACGCGTTGCGGCACACGTTCGCGACCCGGTTGGCCGAGGAGGGGGCGGGGGCGGCGGAGATCATGCGGTTGTTGGGGCATGCGTCGTTGGCGTCGTCGCAGACGTACATCGAGGTGACGGCGGGTCAGCAGCGGGCGGCGGTGCGGTCGAACCGGACGAACCGGGTGTTGGTGGGGTTGGTGTCGGGTGGTCCGGGTGACTGATCGGGGCGGTGTGTGCGGGGGTGGGTGTGGCATGGTGTGGGTGGATGCGACTGGCGGCACGGGGATGGGTTGACCATCGGGGAGCTCGTCGCGGGGGTCGACCGCCTGGGCCTCCGTGGTCGAGGTGAGCCATGTCCGTCTCTTCTTCTTCTGCTGCGTCGGCCGGTTCGGCGCGTCTGTTGCCGGGTGGGCCGGTGGCGGATCGGATTCTCGCCGAGGTCGCCGAGGGGGTGGCGGCGTTGCGGGCGGCCGGGGTGGTGCCGGCGTTGGCGACGGTTTTGGTGGGTGACGACGACGCGAGCGTGGGGTACATCCGGATCAAGTCCCGGCAGGCGGCGGAGTTGGGTTTCGCGTCGCCGCATGTGCGGTTGCCGGCGTCGGCGACGCAGGCCGATCTGCACCGGGTGTTGCGGGATTTCAACGACGACGCCGGGGTGCATGCGGTGCTGGTGCAGCATCCGGTTCCGGGGCATCTGGACTATGACCGGGCGTTGCAGGTGTTGGATCCGGATTCCGACGTGGACGGGATGCATCCGGTGAACCTGGGGCGGTTGGCGTTGGGGTTGCCGGGTCCGGTGCCGTGTACGCCGGCGGGGATCGAGGCGTTGTTGGCGTTCCACGGGGTGCCGGTGGCGGGGCGGGAGGTGGTGGTGCTGGGTCGGGGGGCGACGTTGGGGCGTCCGTTGGCGATGTTGTTGGCGCAGAAGCGGCCGACGGCGAATGCGGCGGTGACGGTGGTGCACACGGGGGTGGCGGACTGGCCGCGGTACACGCGGCGGGCGGAGATCCTGGTGGCGGCGGCGGGGGTGCCGGGGATCGTGCGGCCGGAGCATGTGCGTCCGGGTGCGGTGGTGGTGGGTGGTGGGGTGCGGTACGAGGGCCGTCGGTTGTTGCCGGATGTGGACGAGTCGTGTGCGCGGGTGGCGGGGGCGATCACTCCGCGGGTGGGTGGGGTGGGTCCGACGACGGTGGCGATGTTGTTCCGTAACGCGTTGCGGGCGGCGCAGCGGGCTGCGGGGCGGAGGTGACCGGGTGGGGGTGCGGCTCAGCCGAGGTCGACGATGAGGGGTCGGTGGTCGGAGATGGTGGAGCGGGGGGTGGCGGTGGCGGTGACCGGGGGTAGCCGGTGGCGGTCGTGGGGGTCGGCGAGGATGTGGTCGAGTTGTACGCGGGGTGCGGTGGCGGGGTAGGTGGGGCGGCGGGCGAGGGGTTGCCAGCCGGTGAGGAGGCGGGCGGGGCCGGCGGGGAGGTTGAGGTCGCCGAGGAGGATGCGGGGGGCCGGTAGGGCGCGCAGGGCGCGGACGACGCGGCGGAGTTGGTGGGCGTTCCAGCCGGGGACGAAGGAGAGGTGGGTGGCGGCGACGGTGAGGGGGCCGTGGGGGGTGTCGAGGACGGCGGCGAGGACGACGCGGGGTTCGTCGCGCAGGAGGATGAGGCCGCCGCCGGGGCCGGGGGCGTAGATGGGTGAGCGGACGGGTGCGGGGTTGAGGCGGGTGACGTGCCAGCTGTGGACGGGGTGGCGGCTGATCAGGCCGATGCCGTAGCAGGGTTCGCCGTGGCCGTCGTCGTCGTGGCGTAGGGGGCGGAAGTGTTCGCCGGGGGTGCCGACGACGGCGGCGGCGAAGCGGTGTTCGGGGGCGTCGAGGGCGTGGGCGGCGATGGTGGTGAGGTCGTGGTGGCCGCTGCGGGACTGGTCGCGGTCGACTTCCTGGAGGGCGAGGATGTCGGCGTCGAGGGCGTGGACGGCGGCGGTGAGGCGGTCGGGGTCGACGAGTCCGTCGGTCAGGGAGCGGCCGTGGAGCAGGTTGAAGGTGGCCAGGCGCACGTGTGCACCCTACGTGGCGTGGGACAGTTGCTGGATGATCAAGTTGTTGTGTTGTTCGGTGCTGGTGTTCGTGGCGGTGGGTGTGGTGGGGGTGTGGTTGCGGCGGCGGCGGGGGCGGTGAGGTGGGCCACTCGGGTGGGTGGGTGGTCGGGTGGGGTGGGGAGAATGGCCGGCCGTGGATCCTGTGTCGTTGACGACTCTGTTGACTGCGGCTGCCCTGGCGGGGTGGGTGGATGCGGTGGTGGGTGGGGGTGGGTTGTTGTTGTTGCCGGCGTTGTTGGTGGCGGTGCCGGGGGTGCCGGTGGCGACGGCGTTGGGGACGAACAAGTTGGCGGCGATCGCGGGTACGTCGACGGCTGCGGTGACGTATGCGCGGCGGACGAAGCTGGACTGGGTGGTGGCGGGTCCGGCGGCCGGGTTGGCGGTGCTGACGGCGGGGTTGGGTGCGGCGTTGGCGGGTGCGGTGCCGGGTGGTGCGTACCGGCCGGTGGTGCTCGTGGTGCTGGTGGTGGTGGCGGTGTTCGTGCTCGCGCGGCCGTCGCTGGGTGTGGTGGCGTGGCCGCAGCGGCGGACGCCGGTTCGGGTGGTGGTGGCGGTGGCGGTGGCGGGTCTGGGTATCGCCCTGTACGACGGGTTGATCGGGCCGGGTACGGGCACGTTCCTGGTGTTGGCGTTCACGGCGATTCTGGGTTCGGATTTCGTGCACGCCTCGGCGATGGCGAAGGTGGTGAACGCGGGAACGAATCTGGGTGCGCTTGTGGTGTTCGGGTTGACCGGGCACGTGTGGTGGGCGTTGGGTGCGGCTATGGCGGTGTGCAACGTGGCGGGGGCGGTGGTGGGGGCGCGGATGGCGTTGCGGCGGGGTGCGGGGTTCGTGCGGGTGGTGTTGTTGGTGGTGGTGTTGGCGTTGGTGGCGCGGTTGGGTTATGACCAGTGGCTGGCCGGCTGAGCGGGGTGCTCGGCGGGCCAGCCACTGGGGGTTCGGGGGTGGTTCAGGCGTGTCGGACGACGGTGTCGTAGTCGAGGCGGGGCAGCCGGGGGTGCCAGGCGTCGGGGCCGGGGTGGCCGATGTTGACCAGGAGTAGGGACTTCCAGCCGGTGTCGGTGAAGAATTCGTTGTCGACGCCGGTGGGGTCGAATCCGCCCATGGGTCCGGCGGCGAGGCCGGCGGCGCGGACGGCGAGCAGGAAGTAGCCGACCTGGAGGCCGGCGTTGAACCTGGCCATGGCGTCGCGGGTGGTGGGGTCGGCGGCGAAGTGTTCGCGCATGCCGGGGCGGATCGGGAAGACGGTGTCGAGGTGTTCGTGGAAGTCGGTGTCGGCGGCGAGGACGGCGACGACGGGGGCGGTGGCGGTTTTGGCGCGGTTGCCGTCGGCGACGTGGGTGAGGAGGCGGTCGCGGCCTTCGCCGGGGCGGACGAACAGGATGCGCAGGGGTTGGACGTTCATGGCGGTGGGTGGGTACTTGGCGAGGTCGAAGATGGCGTGGAGTTGTTCGTCGCTGACGGGGGTGTCGGTGAAGGTGTTGGCGGTGCGGGCTTCGGTGAACAGTTGGGCCTGGGCTCGGGGGTCGAGGGTGATCAGGTGGTCGGGCAGTACGTCGGTCATGGTGTCCTCCGGTCGGATCGACGGTTGCTGCGACTACGGTAGCAGCTAGTTTTTTCGAAGTAGCTACGGTGAGTTGAAGACCACGTATGCTGGGACGATGACGACGTGCTCCCCGACCGACGGCGGGCCCCGCGCCTGTCCCGGGGGGCTGTCCCGGGCGTTCGCGTTCCTCGGCAAGCGGTGGAACGGCATGATCCTGGGCACCCTCGCCCAGGGGCCGGCGGGCTTCGCCGAGCTGGCCCGGGCGCTGCCGGGCATCAGCGAGTCGGTGCTGTCCGACCGGCTCGGTGAGCTGGCCCGGGTGGACCTGGTCAGCCGCACGGTGCGCGAGGGTCCCCCGCTGGGTGTCAGCTACCAGTTGACCGGGCGGGGCGCGGCCCTGCTGCCGGCGCTGGACGAGCTGGCCCGGTGGGCCGACGAGAACCTTCCCGCGGGTCGTTGCTGAGCGGTGCCGGTCCGCGCCGAACACGACCGTGCCGTGCTGGCGGCGCTGCTGCGCCGTGATCCGGTGCTGCACGCCTACCAGTTGGGTGACCTGGACGACTTCTTCTGGCCGTACACGTCGTGGTTCCGGCGGGGTGACCAGGTGGTGCTGCTCTACCACGGGGCCGACGAGCCGGTGCTGCTGGCGTTCGCCGCCGACCGGGACCGGGCGGCGGTGGCGGCGCTGCTCGACGAGGTGGCCCCGGTGCTGCCGGCCCGGCTGTACGCGCACCTGTCCCCCGGCCTGGAGCGGGTCCTCGCGGGCCGGTACGTCGTCACGCCGGCCGGGGCGCACCTGCGGATGGCGTTGACCGAGCCGGGGCGGCTGGCCGGTGCCGCCGCCGGGGGTGAGGTGCTCGGCGCGGCGGACCTGCCGGCGTTGCGGGACCTGTACGCGGTGGCGTACCCGGGGAACTGGTTCGACGCGCGGATGCTCGACACCGGCCACTACGTGGGGGTGCGCGACGGTGACGCCCTGGTGGCGGTGGCCGGGGTGCACGTGTGGTCGCCGACGTACCGGGTGGCCGCGGTGGGGAACGTGACCACCCGTCCGGCGGTACGGGGGCGGGGTCTGGGCGGTCAGGTGGTGGCCGCGTTGTGTGCCCGGCTGGCCGCGAGCGTCGACCATGTGACGTTGAACGTGCGGGCCGACAACGCGGTGGCGGTGCGCCTCTACGAACGGTTGGGGTTCACCCGGGTGGCCGGGTTCGGTGAGTACGCGTTGACCGTCGGGGCGGGGTCAGCGGTGGCGGCGGGGTGAGTCGAACCGGCCGGCGCGGATCTCCCGCAGGGCCTTGCGGCGGACGTCGCCGCGCAGGGTGTCGACGTAGAGCCGGCCGGCGAGGTGGTCGGTCTCGTGTTGCAGGGCGCGGGCGAGGAAGCCGCTGCCGGAGATGGTGAGCGGGTCGCCGTGCCGGTCGACGCCGTGCACGGTGGCGTGCAGGGCGCGGCGGGTCGGGAAGTACAGGCCGGGGATGGACAGGCAGCCCTCGTCGTCGTCCTGGATCTCGTCGGACAGCTCGATGGTGGGGTTGATCAGGTGTCCGCGGTGGCCGTCGGCGTCGTAGACGAACACCTGGGCGTCGACGCCGATCTGGGGGGCGGCGACACCGGCCCGGCCGGGTTCGCCGGTGAGGGTGTCCATCAGGTCGTCGACGAGCTGTTGCAGGGCGGCGTCGAAGCGGGTCACCGGGGTGCAGGCGGTGCGCAGGACGGGGTCACCGATGATCCGGATCGGGCGTACGGTCATGTCCGGAAGGCTATCGGGGGGTTACCGGCGGCGGTGAACCGGCGCACCGGTCGGCGATCAGGGCGGCGATCCCGTCCAGGACGCGGGCCAGGCCGAACTCGAAGGCGCGGGTCGGGTCGGTGGCGGCCTGGTACTCCTGCCCGGCGGCGGTGCCGACCCGGGCGGCGGTGGGGAACCGGGCCGGGTCCATGACCTTCTCCAGGTAGGGGGCGTGGGCGCGCCACCACTGTTCGTCGGTCAGGCCGGTGCGGCCGGCGGCCTGCGCGGCCTCCACCGCGCCGCGTACCGCGCCGTGGACGTAGGAGTCGACGAGGGTGACCACGGCGTCCATCTCCAGGTCGGTCAGGCCGGTGCCCTCGACGGCGCGTAGTTCGTAGTCGTAGCGGGCGGTGACCTGGGGGCCCAGCGGGGGGCGGGTGGTGGCGACCTGCAACAGCCACGGGTGGCGCAGGTACAGCGCCCAGTTGTCCCGGGCGATGCGGTCCAGGCGGCCGCGCCAGCCGCCGGGGACGTCGGTGGGGCGGGGGGTCTCGCCGTGCACGGTGTCGAGCATGACGTCGAGCAGTTCCCCCTTGCCGGGCACGTGGGTGTAGAGGGACATGGTGCCGACGCCGAGGCGTTCGGCGACCCGGCGCATGGACAGCGCGGCGAGGCCCTCGGCGTCGGCGACGTCGATGGCGGCCCGGACGATCTGGTCGACGCCGAGGTCGCCGCTGCGGCTGACCCGGTCGCGGGTGCGCCACAGCAGGGCGAGGCTGCGGGCGGGGTCGCCGGTACCGCTGTACTCGACGTGCATGCCGTCACCCTAACGGCCCGGGTGTGCTCAGCCGGCGGCGAGCAGGGCCCGTACCGGGGCGGCCTTGGCGGCGGCCTCGGCGACCTCGGCGGCGGGGTCGCTGTCCCAGGTGATGCCGCCGCCGGCCCACAGGTGCAGCCGGTCGTGGTCGGCCGCCGCGGTGCGGATGGTCAGGCCCAGGTCCAGGTGGCCGGGGCCCAGCCAACCGAACGCGCCCATGCCGGCGCCCCGGCCGACGGGTTCCACGGCGGCGATCAGCGCCAGCGCGGCGTGTTTCGGGGCGCCGGTGACGGAGCCGCCGGGGCAGGTGGCGCGCAGCAGGTCGGTCAGGCCGGTCCCGTCGGCGAGGGCCGCCGACACGGTCGACTCGGCCTGCCACAGGTCGCACCAGCGGCGGACGGTGAACAGGTCGTCGACGGTCACCGAGCCGGTGCGGGCGATGCGGGCGAGGTCGTTGCGTTCCAGGTCGACGATCATGATGTGTTCGGCGCGTTCCTTGGCGGAGGCGAGCAGGTCGCGGCGGCCGGCGGGGGTGGCGGGGCGGGTGCCCTTGATGGGGCGGGTGACGACCCGGCCGGCGTGCACGGCGACGAGGGTCTCCGGTGAGGCGCAGCCGATCGTCCAGCCGTCGCCGTGCAGGGTGCCGCCGTAGCGGGCGCCGGGCAGCGCGGCGAGGCGGGCCAGGGCGGGGCGGGGGTCGCCGGTGTAGGTGGCGGCGGCGTGACCGACCACGTTGACCTGGTAGACGTCGCCGCGGCCGATGGCGGCGCGGACGGCGCGCACGGCGTCGGCGTGCTGGCGGGTGGTCCAGCTGTCCCGCCAGGGGCCCACCCGCAGCCGGTCGGGGGGCGGCCCG
>NZ_JACGMO010000052.1:0-46733 GCF_015354745.1 Micromonospora sp. S-DT3-3-22 | reverse complement strand
CACCTCCAGGCGATCATCAAACACCGACTCAAGAGCATCCAGTACCGCACCGACCTACTCGACAGCTTCCTCGCCCACACCGGCCTGACCCTCGAACCCGACACAACCTGACCATTCAAGATCTGTACTACTACGACGCCAACGTGGCCGTCTACCGCGATCCGGGACTGGCCTCGACCGACCTCACCTGGGTGAAGGACTACGCCAAACAGATCTGGGAGTACGTCCAGGCCAACTACGGCAACCTCAGCGGTCAACGGCTGTATGAGGTGCTGCACGACGACGCGGGATCGGGCGGGTTCGCGTTGAGCCAGTTCGACCCCAACACGGCATTCCGCGACGTCAACGACATGAGCGGCGGCGGCTGGGGGAACACCGACCTCAACGAGGACGTGATCTCCCACGAGATGAACCACACCGTCGAGTTCACCGCGTTCGGGGTGAACGGCTCACCCGCGTACGCCCTCTGGGGCGACAGCAAGTGGGCCGAGATCTTCCAGTACGACTGCTACGTCGGCACCGGCCGCACCACCGACGCCACCCGCTGGAAGAACGCGAAGCTGCTCACCTCGGACAACTTCCCCGTCGCCAACACCTACTGGTTCCGGGACTGGTTCTACCCGATCTACCAGAACTACGGCGGCAAGGTCGTGCTCAACAAGTTCTTCCAGTTGCTGTCCCAGCACTTCCACCAGTTCGACGGCGTCTACGCCCGGGACCTCAACTGGGGGGAGTTCGTGCACTTCTGGAGCGGCGCGGCCGGCGTCAGCCTCAAGCCGCTGGCCACCACCGCGTTCGGCGGCTGGCCCACCGACTGGCAGGCGCAGTTCGTCCAGGCGCAGGCCGACTACCCGGGCGTGACGTACACCCCGTGACCCGGACCTGACCCGCAACCCCGGCGACCCCACCCGGTGACCGGGCCGTGGAGGTGCCGCCACCGCACCCGCGGTGGCGGCACCGAACGGGCGACCGGCCGGCGCGCCGGGCCACCACCCGGCGCGCCGGCCGGTCCTCAGCCGCCGAGCAGCACCGACACCGCCCCCACGGTGTCCGGATGGGCGAGCAGCAGCGTCGTCGCCGCCGAGCCCGGCGGCGCGTCGACCGGCTCCGACCAACCGCCGTCGCAACCCAGCAACCCGGCGACCGCGTCCACCGTCTGCGGATGCGCGGCGAGCAGGCCGTGCACCTGCCCCGTCGGCGCGGCCGCACGGGCCGTCGGGGCGGGACCGGGCGGCGGCCCCAGCCAGGGCGGCACCCAGGCGTCCAGCTCGGGCAGCGTCCCCGGGAAGGTGCGCGCGGCCTCCCGCACCAGCAGCGGCACCAGCTCCGGGCCGTGCTCCCGCAGCGTGGTGATCAGCGTGGGTAGCCAGGGCAGCAGTACCGGGTCGGGCAACCGGGCGAAGGCGGTGGACATCGTCTCCACCACGAACGGCGCGAGGCCCGGCACCGGTTCCAACGCGTGCACGAAACCGGAGAGGTACCTCGGGAAGGCCGGCACCACCAGCGGGTTACCCAGCAGGTCGGCGCAGCGCTGCCGCAGCTCGGCCAGCGGCAGCAGACCGAGCTGGTGCCGGGCCGCCCAGAGCAGGGCCACCTTCGCCGGGCTCTCCGGATGCGACTGGGCCACCGCGAGTTCGAGCTGGGACCGGTCGCACCCCAGCGACAGCGCCAGGCTCTCCATGCTGAACAGGAAGCCCAGCATCGCTCCGACCTGCCGGACCCCGGTCTCCTCCTCGACGAACGCGGTCGGCAGCAGGGTGCAGTAGTGCGCGTACCCGACGGTCACGAACGCCGCGCACCAGGCCGGCAGGTCCGGCGCGGTGGCCCGGTGGTGGGCCAGCAACCGGCGGATGCGCCGCAGCACCTCCGGCGCGTCGTCGACGGTCCGCTCGGCCGCCAGCAGCTCCACGGCCCGCGCACCCAACTCGTCGACCAGCCGGGGGCTGTCCAGCAACCGGATGGCGTCCTCCACGGCGGCGAGGGCGCCGGCGGCCGTCGCGTCGGGACCGCGGACCGACCGCCGCAGCCGCTGTTCCAGCACCTGCTCGATGGTCACCCCCTCGTAGCCCAGCTCGATCAGCGCCC
Source organism: Micromonospora sp. S-DT3-3-22 (assembly GCF_015354745.1). Taxonomy (NCBI): domain Bacteria; kingdom Bacillati; phylum Actinomycetota; class Actinomycetes; order Micromonosporales; family Micromonosporaceae; genus Micromonospora; species Micromonospora sp. S-DT3-3-22. The sequence goes on along the minus strand of NZ_JACGMO010000052.1, from coordinate 44,648 downwards.
GCTGGTGCCGGCCCAACGCCAGGTCCCAGCTCTCCTGGATCGACCGGTGCCCCAACCGGCGTTCACCCATGATCGGGCGGACCGCGTCGTCGGGCAGCAGGTGCCGCAGCATCCACAGCAGATCCGAGCAGCCGGCCAGCGCCGGGGTGGCGTGCAGGTCGAGCAGGGCCCGTTGGATGGTGCGTTTCTCCAGGTCCAGGCCGAGGGGTTGGAGCCGGTCGAGCACGTCGCGGGCCAGCGGCGGCAGGGCGTCGTAGCCGACCTGCCCGATCCGGTCCCCGCCGAGCAGGATCTCGCAGAGCCGCCGCACGTCCCGCCGCCCCGGCACGACGTCCTTCTCGATGCAGGTCACCGCCGCGTCGGCGAAGTCGTACGGGGTGGGCCGGGCCCGGTTGCGCAACCCGGCCAGCAGGATCGAGGTCTCGAACACCGCGATCGCGTCGGCCGTGCTGGCCAGGTACCCGTTGCGGCGGGCCAACCGGACGATGTCCACGCACCAACCGCGCAGCTCCGCCTCGTCCAGCCCGTCGAGCGCCGGTGGCGCGGCGAGGAACCCGGTGAGCCGGTCGGCGACCGGACCGGCCGGCGCGGCGACCGGCGGGGCGGCCTTCCGTCGGCCCCGGCCGCCCTTGCCGCCCCGTTGACCGTCGAGCCGGTACGGCGTCAGGCCCGACCCGCCCACCGCCCTGGTCCAGTTGGCGGCGGCGATCGACACCGACCCCGGCGCCAGCCCGAACTGCGCCTCGATGGCCGAGTGGCTCGACGGGATCAGCCCGTACCGCCAGCGGGTGCCGGTGCGGGGGGTGATCGCGAAGTCCGGGGCGGGGGAGTCCAGGCCGAACTGCTCGACCCGGCTGGCGGCGTGGAACGCGCCGCACACGTAGAGGCAGTCCGCCGGTTCGGCCCCGGACGCGGCCAGGTGCTCGCGCATCCGGGTCCACATGTAGCGTTCCCGGTCCTCGTCGCGGTCGGTACGGTCCGACCCGGCCGGCCGTAGCCGGCGGAACAGGCTGCCGATCAGCACCATGACCTGCCGGTAGGTGTCGTGGTCGGCGTCGGCGAGGGGACGCTCGACGTACTGGTCCCACCACTCCGACCAGTGCCGCACCTTGCCGTGGTGCAGCAGGTACGCCTCCAGCTCGGCGAACCGGGGCCGCAGGTCGCCGAGCTCCACGCCGACCGCGTCGCCGTGCAACGCCGCCTGCTCACCGGCGTCGCCGGCCGGCGCCTCCGGCGCGGTGTCGGCCGGCGTGTCGGTGGCCGCCCCGGCGTCGCCGCGCGGCGACCACTGGAAGACGTGGTCGGTGGAACGGTCCACCAGCACCAGCTCCACCCCGGGCGTCTCCAGCGCGTACGCGATCGCCTGGTACTCGGCGGACGCCTCGGTGACCGGGGCGACCACGCTCAGCGGCCCCCACTCGGCGGGGAAACCGTCCAGCTCGGAGGCGAACGCCTGCAACGCCACCGGCAGCCGGCAGTTGCGCAGCTCGCCCAGGAGCGGCTGGAGATCCTCGCACAGCTCCAGGTAGATCACCTTGGGCTGCTTGTGCCGCAGCCGGCGCACCATCGCCAGCGCCGAGGCCGGCGAGTGGTGACAGACCGGGAAGATCTCCAACCGCTCGCCCAACGCCCGGTCGACGTCGTCGACGATGCCGGCGAGGATGCCGGCCAGCGCGTCGGCGGAACCGGCGAACGTGGCCGCCGCGTCGGTGAGCTGTTCACGCAGCGCCCCGAACGGCCCGGCGGCCATCCCGTCGGCACCGGCGGTCGCGGGCCGGGTGACACCGGGCGGCGCGGCGGTGCCGGTGTGGGCGGTGGTCACGACAGCGAGGCGATCGCCTGGCGACCACCGTCGAGGAAGCCGGCCCAGCCCTCGCCGTGCTGCTTGGCCCGGGGCTCCACCACCCCGTGCAGGTACTTGTTGAGGATCGCCAGGTCCTCCGGGCTGCGCCGGGCCAGCGACCCCATCAGCGAGGCGGCCAGCGTCTCCACCCGCAGGGCCCGGTCGCCGAAGAACTGGCTGTGCAGGATGGCGTCCTCCAGCACCCCGATCTGCTCGGCGGTGGACAGCGCCGACTCCAGCTTCTCGTCGTCGCTGGTCGCCGACGCGGCGGCGGCCCGCAGGTCGGCGAAGCTCTGTAGCAGGATGTCCAGCAGGGTGGGCGGCACGTCCAGCTCGATGCGGTGCCGGCGCAGCAGTTCCTCCGTGCGGAACCGGACGATCTCCGCCTCGCTGCGCTTGTTGGTGACCACCGGGATGCGGACGAAGTTGAACCGGCGCTTCAACGCCGACGACAGGTCGTTGACGCCCCGGTCCCGGCTGTTCGCGGTGGCGATGATCGAGAAACCGGGCTGGGCGAAGACGATGTTGTCGTCGTTCAGCTCGGGGATGGAGACGTACTTCTCCGACAGGATGGAGATCAACGCGTCCTGCACGTCGCTGGTGGAGCGGGTCAGCTCCTCGAAGCGGCCCACCACGCCCTGCTCCATCGCCGTCATGATCGGCGACGGGATCATCGACTCGCGGGACTGCCCCTTGGCGATGACCATCGAGACGTTCCACGAATACTTGATGTGGTCCTCGGTGGTGCCGGCGGTGCCCTGCACCACCAGCGTGGAGTTGCGGCAGATCGCGGCGGCCAGCAGTTCGGCCAGCCAGCTCTTGCCGGTGCCGGGGTCGCCGATGAGCAGCAGGCCCCGGTCCGACGCCAGGGTCACGATGCTGCGTTCGACGAAACTGCGGTCACCGAACCACTTCTGCGGGATCTCCCGCTCCAGACCGTCGGCCCGTTCCGAGCCGAGGACGAACAGCCGCACCATGCGCGGGCTCAGCCGCCACGAGAACGGCTTCGGGCCGGTGTCGACCGACTCCAGGTAGTCGAGTTCGTCGGCGTACTTGACCTCGGCGGGGGCACGCAACATCTCGGACATGAGGGGTGATTCTCCTAGGTGAGGAAGCTCTTGAGCTCGAAGACGAGTTTGCGGATGTGACCGGAGAGCACCGGGGTGCCCAGGTCCTTGAGGCGCTGCCGGAACCAGGGGTTGACGCTCTGCTGGCCGGAGCTGCTGACCGAGCCGACCGGAATGAACCGCACCCCGGAGCGGTGCACCGCCTCGATGCCGTCGAACAGCGGCTGGGAGCGGTCGAACTCGTAGAAGTCCGAGATCCACACCATTACCGTGTTACGCGGCTCGACGATCTTGGGGCGGGCCATCGCCATCGCCACCGGCCCGTCGTTGCCGCCGCCGAGCTTGGTGCGCAGCAGCACCTCGAACGGGTCGTGCACCCACGGGGTCAGGTCCAACGCCCGGGTGTCGTACGCGATCAGGTGCACGTCCACCTTGGGCAGCCCGGCGAAGATCGAGGCGAGGATGGTGCAGTTGACCATCGAGTCGACCATCGACCCGGACTGGTCCACCACCACGATCAGCCGGGACGGGGTGGTCTTGCGGGCGGTCTGCCGGAAGTAGAGCCGGTCGACGTAGAGGCGCTCGTCCTCCGGGCTCCAGTTGGTGAGGTTCTGCCAGATGGTGCGGTCGAGGTCGAGGTTGCGGAACACCCGCTTCGGCGGCACCGAGCGGTCGATCGTGCCGACGCTGGTCTGCTCGACCTGGGTCCGCAGCACCTCGGCGACCTCGTCGACGTACCGCCGGATCAGCGACTTCGCGTTGGCCAGCGCCACCCCGGACAGGTTGGACTTGTCCCGCAGCAGTTGCTCGATCAGCGACATGCTGGGGGTGAGCTGGGCGGCCAGCTTCGGGTCGGCCAGCACCTCCCGCAGGTGCATCCGGCGGACCAGGTCGCCCTCCAGGGCGGTGAGGGTGGCGCCCAACCCGCCGCCGCCCTGCCGACGCAGCTCCTCTCCGGTGGTGCCGAGCGCCTGGGCGAACCAGCCGGCGTCGGCCTGCCAGCCGGCCAACTGGCCGGCGCTGACCGGCCCGGACCCGGTGCCGAAGACGTTGAGCAGCAGCTTCGACACCAGCGCGGCCCGGCGCACCTCGGCCTCGCCGGGCCGGTGCGTCCCGACGTCGGGGGCGTCGGCCGGGTCGGGGGCGAGCAGCCCCCGCAGTTCGTCGGCGAGCGCGGGGAAACGCTGCACGACGGTGTCCACCGACACGGTCGGGTCCAGCAGCACGGCGGGCAGGTCGAGGTCGTCGACGACGGCCACGCTCGCCGCCTCCAGTGTGGGCTGCTCGTCGGGGTCGAAGAGCCGCCCCAGCAGCCGCCAGTAGAGCACCTGCCGGCGGTTGGCGGCAGCGAGGTCACCCGGGGTCACCGCGTCACCAGGGTTCACGGCGTCGGTGGGGGGCACGGCGTCGGTCGTCGGGGTCGGGTCGCTCATCGGCGCAGCAACCGTCCCGCGCGTTCGCGCAGCACGGCCACGGCGTCGCCCGCCCTGGCCTCGGCCTTGGCCACCTTCGGGTCGGTCACTCCGTCGGCCCAGTCGCCGTTGTGCGCCTCGACCGGCCGGCGCTTGACGGCGGCCTGCACCGCCAGCGGCTGCACCAGCCACCGGCCGCCGTCGAAACGGACCAGGCCCAGGCACGACGACGAGGCGGCGACCAGCGCCGGGGTGAGCGGCCCGCCGGCCGGCAGCCGGTCCAGGGCGACCGCCAGGCGCTGCCCGTCGAGGTCGACGGTCGCCCCGCCGTCGTGGACGGTGTAACCCTCCAGCAGCACCGGCTCGGCGATCGCCGCCGGGTGCCGGTCCAGCGGTGCGGTGGCCGCCGCCGTCGCCGTGCCCAGCAGCACCCGCGCGGTGGCGAACGGGTCGGCGGGCTCGCCGGCCTGCGCCCGCTCGTCGACCCAGTGCAGGTCGCCGCCGTACGCCGGCAGGTCGGTCACGGTCAGCGCCCGCCGCTGCGCGATCGCGGTGAGCAGCACGGGGTACGCCGACAGCAGCCGCCACACCGCCGGGCCGCCGATCGTGGCGACCTTCGCCGCGCCCACCGTCACCCGGACCAGCCGGGGCGTGCCGGCGTCGGTCGGTTCGAGGATCGCGTGCAGCTGCACCTGGACGGCGGTCTCATGCTCGTGGACGTCGACCCCGAGCGGCAGCAGCCGACCGGTGACCCGGCCGGCGTCGGCCGCCGCGTCGGGGGCCGGTCCGTCCTGGGCCAGCAGCACGCCACGGGCCCACAGGTCCGCCCAGCGGCGTACCGGCGGCTGCGCCATGGTGGCCACCGGCAACCCGGCCCGTAGCTCGGCGGCGAGCCCGTCGAGCAGCACCGCCAGCCGTCGCGCCCCCGGCTCGGCCAGCGCCGCCTCGACCGGTGTGCCGACGGCGGAGAGCAGCTCGTGGTCGACGCCCCGCCACCCGGCCAGCGCCGTCTCGTGCAGCCAGGACCGGGCGGCGGCGCGGGCGGGGGAGCCGTCGGCGGGCTCACCGGCGGGTGCCGTCCACGCCGTGCGGTCCCGCCCGAGGGCGGCGTCGAACCGGGCGGTCAGGGCGTCGTGGGTCGCGCCCAGCAGCGCCGTGCGGGCCCCGGCCAGGGCGGCCAGGTGCTCCTGCCCGACGGAACCGGCGGTCACCTTGCCCACCGCCTCGGCGACCCGCTCACCCAGCGGCGTGCCCGCGACCGCGCCGGCCAGAGCGGTCAGCGCGGTGGCGTCCGCCTCGCCGACCCGGGCGAAGCCCCGCAGCAGGGCCCCGTCGAATCCGGCGACCACGTCGTCGGCGTCGGCCAGCCCGGTGGGGGCGCTGCCGTGCAGCTGCGCCAGCTGCGTGCCGAGCATCAGCGACCTGCCCCGGTAGACGGGAACCAGTGCAGCTCGGGCAGTGCCGTGGTGCTGGTCGGGAGTTCGAGGTAGGCCAGGTGGCGCAGGAACCGGCTGAACACCACGGCGGCGGAGGTCGGCTCGTGCCGGGCGTCCAGCCGGGACAGCAGGTCGACCCCGGTCTGCGTGCCGTCACCGGCGTCGACCCGCAGGTAGCGGGCGACCCGGTCGACGCCGTACTGGAGGACGGCCTCGTCGGCCAGGGCCTCCAGGTGCTTGCAGGGCGCGCCGCGCAGCCCGCCGCAGGGCCGGTTGTTGTTGGTGCTGCAGTGGTAGGCGTGGCTACCGGCGGTCACCGACGAGACGTACACCCGCTCGATGTCGGAACCGCTGGACACCACACCCTGTAACCGTCCGTCGGCCAGCTCGACGAAGGGCACCTTGGCCAGCTTGCGGGGCCGGGCCGGTGGCACCACCGCCACCACGCTCCGCCGCCGCCACGCGGCCTCGTCAGCGTCCGTCACCGCACGTCCTCCCACCCGCCGGAACACCGGCGTCGACCATGGTTGATGGCGCGCGCCGGCCGGGCCGGCGTCGCCGTGACCACAAGATCATGGCCCACGGGTACGACACTTCCACGGCCTCCCGTCGCCCCGTCCCGCGGTCCGGTCCGACCGGCGGCACCGGCCGGCCGTTCCGTCACTCTCCGGGGTCCCGACGCCACCATCGGCAGGCCGCCGCCCCGTCCCGGCTCCTTGACACCGCACCTGTCACGACGGATCGTTATATCGATTATCGTCACTTTATGTGGTTCGCGCCGGGTCACGGACCGCAGCCGTACCGAAGGAGACCGCCATGCGCGCCACCGCCCACCGATCAGCCGCAGGTCTCGCCGTCGCCCTGGGTGTCGTGCTCACCGCGATGCTGCCGGCGTCGTCCGCGACCGCCGGCGAGCCCGTCCAGAGCCCCGACACGGGACTGGTCTTCTACTCCAGCTATCCGACCGAGGTGGTCGGTCGGCAGGCCACGCCCGACGGCGTCTGCCGTCCCGTCCCGGCCGACGCGACCTGGCTGCTCGCCTGGAGCGGGGGCTTCCACTCCGTGTCCGGCTACCGGACGACCGACTGCACCGGCCCGGCCGCCGAACTCAACAACCTGCACAGTTGGCCGACGGGCTACCACCTGAGCTACCGCGCCGGCTGACCGCTGCCGTCGGCGGCAGCCCCGCGACGATCCCCGACGGGCCGGGTGTCGTCGACGACCGGCTGACGCAGGATGGTGCGCCTCCGGTCGGGGGCGACCCTGCGGAAGTCGCTCAGGTAGATCTCGTGGTGGGTGCCGGTCAGGCGCAGCCGGTGGGCGGGGACGAACTCGTCGTGCAGACGGGCGAGCACGGCGGCCTCGTCGTCGAAGGAGCCGACGTGCAGGGTCTGCACGCACCGCCCCTCGGCCAGTCGCTCCAGGCGGACGTCGTCCAGCCGTCCGGGTGGCCGCTTCGCCCCGACCTGCGCGACGGCGGCGGTGACCATGCCCGGCGCGATCCAGTCGGGGACCATGAGCATCAGCGTCCAGCGCCACCGCGACTTGTCCCGCACGGTGGTGAAGGACGCCATGTCCTCGGCCCACCACAGGCCCTCCAGCGGTGGGACGACGTAGTCCCGCCCGAGTTCCCGCCTGCTGGCGAACTTCACCCGGTACGCCACGGGATAGAGCGCCTCGACCGCCCCGGAGAAGGCCGGTGAGCTGTTGGGATCGCCCCGGCCGTCGACCATCAGGTACCGCATGTCGGGCACGTCGACCAGCCGGAACCGGCCCCGTTGCGCCCGGTAGGCGTCCAGGGTCCGCCGGAAGTCGACCTTTCCGTCGGCGGGGTCCGTCACCGCCATCGGTCGACGCCGCCCGGGGAGTGACCTGTCGGCCCGGCACTGGACGGGACCGGACACCTCGTCATGCTTCCTACCCTCCCTCCCGGCGGTCCGTCGGCCGCTGGACGTCCGTGCCGCGACCGACCGACACTATGTCAGAGGGATTCCCGGGCAGCCGACCGACCGGCGTGTCTGGGATGCTGTGCCGCATGCCCGCCTTTCCGCCGACCTTCGCCGAAGCCGTCGTCGCCCAGCCGCTGCGTGCGCAGTTCGAGGCGTTCCTCGACGAGCATCGCGCCGCGCTCGACGGCCGCCTGGAGGGGCTGACCGAGGAACAGGCGCGCCGGTCGCTGGTGGCTTCCCGGACCACGCTGCTGGGCCTGGTGAAACACGCGACCTTCGTGGAGCGGGTCTGGTTCGACGAGGCCGTCACCGGCCGGTCGCGCGCCGAGCTGGGCATCCCCGCCGCGTCGGAGGAGTCGTTCGTGCTCGACGACGGCGACACGATCGCCAGTGTCCGGCACGCGTACCGGGATGCCTGCGCGGCGTCCCGCCGGGCGACGGCGACGCTGGACCTCGACGACGTCCTGTCCGGGCACCGGATGGGCCCGGTCCCGCTGCGGTGGGTGTATCTGCACGTGCTCCGCGAACTCGCCCAGCACTGCGGGCACGCCGACATCCTCCGCGAGCAGATCGTCGACGGCTGACCGTCCCCGGTGCACGCCCCGGCCAGGGCGGGTGCGGGCCGGGGGGTCAGCGGCCCCGGTTGCGGGGGTGCCGCTTGGCGGTCCGTTCGTTGCCGTGCCGGTAGTTGCCGGTGAGGCGGGCCATCAGCTCCTGCGGGTCGTCGCCGTCCACGTCGGTCAGGAACCGGGTCGCCGCGACGCCACGCAGCACGGTGGCGAGGCGGCCGTGGTGCAGCAGCTCCACGTCGCCGTTCTTGCGCAGGCGGTAGGTGAACCCTTCGGGTGTGCCGGACATAGTTACATCGTCCCCCGCCCGCCGGCCCGCAGGCGACCGGATTACGTGACCGTGGCGGACCTCGTCGGTGTGGCCACGGCGACTGCTGACTGCAGCGGCTGTCGCGTCGAGGTGGTCGACAGATACGTCGGTACCGAACTGTCCTGTGTGCTCGATCACGGCATTGCCAACCTGTCACGGTGGACGTTCCTGTGGGGTCACTGGCAGTCGGAAATGATCAGAGTTTCGAGGCGATGGTCTGGAGCAGGGTGAGCATGACCGGTATCACCAGCGTCGTGGTGGCTGCGAGCACGGTCCGGTGGGAGATCGGGGCAGGAGTGGTCTGTTCGATCTGCTGGCGGAGCAGCAGCGTTGCCTCGAGCCCATGGCGCAGCCTGATGACTTCGCTGGTCGACATGTTGAAAACCGCCGGTATCTGATCGGCGAACCGCTCGAGCGTGGGAGCGAGTCGCTCCAGTTCCTGGTCATGCTCCCTGCTGGTCAAGGCGAACAGCCATCGTGAGGTGAGGGTGAACAGCAGTATCCCGCCCACAAAGGTGAGAGTGATGAAACTAATGGAGATGACCTTCGCGGATTGAGGGAGGCGGGGCATGACCACCAGGAGTGCGGGGACGGTGATGTTGCTGAGGCTGAAAAGCACCCCGGTGGACCAGGCGAATCTGAACAGCTCATGGATGCCTTGTGACTCGCGGAACGGTGACCACTTCGGATCTGCGGTCTTGGTGATCGTGTTGACGATGAGGGCGACTTTAGCGGCGCCCCACAGGCCCGTTCCGGTCGTGAGGCCCGTGAAGGCGAGGACGACGAGTGCGCCAAGTGTGGCAGCGGTGCCTTTGATCGGTGCGATGTCCCGGATCTGGTAGAAGACGTATCCAGTGGCCACGGTCGCCGCGCCGGACAGCGGGATCGTGATCCGATAATAGAGCCGATCCAGTTGGTCGACTCTCTGCTGGATTTCCGCGATGCTCCATCCGCCCTCGGTGCCCTCCTGCGAAATTGTGCGAAGAAGGCGTTCGTAGACGAACTCCCCCTGCTGGAAGGCAATTGGTCCGATGAGCGTGAAGAGCGCGGACAGCGGAACTGTGAAGAATAGGAGGTCGTACTGCGGTGGAATGTGGTTGTTGCCGTCAGCGAGGTACCAGGCCCAGAACAGTGCCGTTGGTACCACCGCGAAGATCAGCACGTTGGCGAGACGCTCGCGCCAGCGTTCTCCCGCGAACCACGGCAGCCTTCGCGGCAGCGCGGTGTAGGGCGTCAGGCGGGTGGAGATTGCGAGCGCAGCTGTGGGGACCGCCTCCCCCCGTTGTGCGTTGTCGCAGTGACTGCAGAGTCTTACCTCATCCAGGTTCTGGGTGAGGACCGTCATGGGGGCTGCCTTTCTGTCAACGGAGTGACCTGGTCACGTGCATGTTCCGGGTCCGATGCGAGCCCGCGAGGGCCCGCCACCTCACCGGAAACGATGCGAGGGCAGTCTGTCCGGATCTGCTACCGAGGCGCAGCCCGCCGCGCACCGCAGTACCGGACCGGTCACCACGGCAGGCTATGGCATGCCGCCGCTGTCGCTCGTGAAGCCGGCATCGTAGGCCCGAGCGTTGTTCCCGCCGTACCCCTTGCCGCGCAGGCTGCCGCGCTCCCGACGACGCCGGTCGCCTGCGCTTTCGTGAATGGCGTGGCGAGCCGTACGCATCACGTCGGTGTCGTCCGGATGGCCCTTGCGTCCCATCGTGATCCGCCGCCGCAGAAACAGGGCGGACAGTGCGAGGGCGACAAGGAGCAGTGCTGCGGCACACATTGTGATCCACGATGTGTCTCTCACCATGCCGATCGTACGAACAGCGGACCATGTGAGGTGCTGCGGAGAACGGAGCCCGCTGGCGGTCTTCAGCGCGCACCGGTGGGGCGTCGCAGTGTCGACGGCAGCCCCGGCCGGGCGGGCCGTTGCTCACTCCGGGCGCGACGGGTCATCGCCGAAGGCCGCCGCGAGCGCCTCCGCGATCAGGTCGGCCAGGTCGGTGCGTCCGTCGTCCTGGGCCCACCGCACCAGCGCGGTGTGCATGACGGCCAGGCAGGCGCTGGCCGCCGCCGTGGCGTGGAAGGCCGCCTCCAGGTCGCCGGCCTCGTCGCCGAGTCCCGCCACGATGGCCTCTTGCAGCAGGTGGTGGTTGTCCAGGTGGCGGGCACGCAGGGCGGGCGTCGAGATCATCAGCCGCAGGCGGGCCAGCAGGAACCGGTCGTCGCCAGCGGTCAGAGTACGTGCTGACTCAACGAGCGCGGTGCCGATCCGGCGGACGAGGGGCTGGCCGGCCGGCGTCGCGGCGATGCGTTCGGCGACCAGTGGCCCGTTCTGGTCGGCCAGTACGAGGTCCTCCTTGGTCGGGAAGTGCCGGTAGACCGTCATCGGGGACACCCCCGCCGCCGCCGCGACGTCGTTCACCGTCGTGCCGTCGTAGCCGCGCCCGGTGAACAACCGCACCGCGTGCGCCTGGATCAGGCGTTGCGTCTCGGCCCGTCGCTGGTCCCGCAGGGTTGAGTGCCGCTCGTTCACCTGATAGACACTACCGCAGTGATAGTAACTACCAAGTTGGGAGCAACTCACTTCATGGGGGACCTGAGTGGCAGGACCGCCCTGGTGACCGGGGCGTCCCGGGGCATCGGACAGGCGATCGCGATCCGGCTGGCCGGTCGGGGAGCGGCTGTCATCGCGCACTACGGTGCCGACGAGCACGGCGCACGGGAGACGGTCGACCGGATCGGGCGCGAAGGCGGGACGGCGTACGCCGTCCGCGCGGAACTCGGCGTGGACAGAGATGTCGAGACGCTGTTCGCCGGGGTGGCGGCGAGCCTGGCCGGGCGGCCGCTGGACATCCTCGTCAACAACGCGGCAGCGCCGCCCGCCGGCCCGCTCGGCGGCACCCCCCGGGCCGCCTTCGACCGGCTGTTCGCGGTCAACGTGCGCGCCGTACTTCATCATCGAACGGGCGTTGCCGCTGCTAAGTGACGGCGGCCGGATCATCACGATCTCGTCGGTGGCGACCCGGATGGCCAACCCCGGCCAGACGTCGTTCGCCATGACCAAGGGTGCGGTGGAGACGATGACCCTGGCCCTGGCCAACCAGCTCGGGCCCCGGGGCGTCACGGTGAACGCGGTCGCGCCGGGCGCCACCCGGACCGCGACCAACGGACCGGCCTTCGCCGCGCCGGGCCTGGCCGACCTGATCACCTCGATGACGGCCCTCGACCGGCTGGGTGCTCCCGGTGACGTCGCCGACGTGGTCGCGTTCCTCGCCTCCGACGCCGCACGCTGGGTCACCGGGCAGGTCCTCGACACCAGCGGCGGCCTCTTCCTGGGCCCCCGCAGCTGAGCACCGCGCCAGCGCAGCCGGTCCGTCGCACCACGTCGAGGCCGGGCCCGCCCGTGTGGTCGACACCCGCCGGGCACCGCCCGGATGCCGCGGCGCCGCGCCGGCCGGGTCCGCCCCGCCGTACGGCCGCTGGTTGGTTCACGCCGGGACGGGGTGGTTCGCCGCGAACCGCTCCCGGGTGAGGAACGCCAACTGCGCGCGCTTGTCGGGCATGTCGATCTCGTCGGCGAAGGTGAACCCCTCGCGTTCCAGCCGGCGCAGCGCGAACCGGTTGCGCACGTCGGGCTCGACCACGATCCGCAGCCGGGTGGGGTCGCGGAACAGGAACCGGGCCAGCGCCGGGCCGATCGCGTCGGTGAGCCCGCGCGGGGGCCGGCGGCCCGGGGCGAGCAGCAGGTGCATGCCGATGTCGCCGGGGCGTACCCGGTAGCGTTCCCCGACCGGGTCGGCCTCCGGCTGGTAGGTCTGGAACAGGCCCACCGGTGTGCCGTCCAACCCGATCAGGTACGCGTGGTGGGTGCTCAGGCCGTCGACGAACGTGTAGACCTCGCGTACCTCCTCGACGGTGTACGACCCCATGCCCCAGAACGTCGCGCGGGGCTCGGTCACCCAGCCGTGCAGCAGCGTGGCGTGGGCGGCCGGGTCGACCACGGTGAGGGTCAGCTCACCGAAGCCGGGGATCTGCTCCTGGTAGGTCACGGGGTCCTCGTCTCGGGGTGCGGTCAGGGTGTGCCAGTCGGTGCCGACGGGGATCAGCCCACCGGTGGCCCACAGCGGCAACTGGTCGGCGAAGTGCGGGTCGTCGGGGCGGCCGGACACGCCGAAGGGGACGATCCAGCGGCTCGCCGCCCGGTCGGTGAGGTCCCACACGTACCGGGCGACCGGCCCGCGCCAGCATGCGTCGGAGACCCCGGGGACGCTGGAGGTGGCCAGCACGCAGTCGGTGTCACCGCCGAGCGTGGTGGCCGCCCGCATCGCGGCGACCCGTTCGGTGACCGCGTCGGACACCCCGAGGTGCAGCGGGTGCAGCAGGTGTCGCCGCCCCCAGGCCCCGGCCGGGTCGGCGGCGGCGACGTCCTCCAGGGCGGCGACGGCGAGCGGTTCGACCTCGCCGCCGAGGCGGGGCAGCCCGGCGACCACCCCCTCCACGGCGTGCCCGATGCGGGCCAGCGGGTCGGTCCACGGCGCGAACAGCGGGTCGAAGCCGCCGGGGGAGTGCAACGGCCCCAGCGCGGGGTGCGCGGCCAACCGGTGGACCAGCGCGGCCCGCCAGGCGGCGAACGCCCCGGCGTCCTCGCTGTCGGCGGCCATCCGACCGTCCCATCCGGTCAGCCGCTCCCGCAGCCGTCGGGCCGGCGCGCTCAGCGGCGTCGGGTCGAGCCGGGCGAGCAGGTCCCGCAGGACCGTCGACCCGCGCCGGGTGTCCAGGTGGACGTCGGGGGCGGCGACGCCGTCGGCGAGCAGGTCACGGATGCGGCGGGCCCGGTGCGGCGGGGCGAAGTCGACGCCGAGCGCGGCGGTGTCGTCGCGCCGGTCGTTGGCGCAGACCACCGGCTCGCCGACCTCGACGGGCTTGGCCGTTGCGTAGTCGCCGCGCCACCGGTAGCGGGGGTCCCAGCCGGGCACCGGTTCCCGTCGGCACCGGTCGTCGCGCTCGGGCACCAGGCCGGCGACGAGTCGGAGCACCGTGCCGTGCCGGTCGGCGACGAGCACGCTGTTGACCGGTTCGACCCAGCCGCGCAGCGCGTCGGCGACGTCGTCGGCGGTGCGGGCCCGCAGCAGCGGCAGCAGCGCCTCGAAGCCGAGGTTCCCGGTGACCCGGGTCGGGGTGCGCAGGCTGAGCGCCTCGCCGGTGTGCCGGTCGTGGTCGATCACCGGCCCGCGCGGGGTTTCGATCACCTCGACGGTCTCGGTCGCACCGCCGCGTACCTCGATCCGCTCGACGTGCCGGTGGGCCGGCACCCAGCCGTCGGCGTCGCGGACCAGCACCCGGTCGCCGTCGCGGCGGAGCTGTTCGCGGTAGAGGTCCTGGTAGTCGGCCATGGCGTTGGTGACCGCCCAGGCGACGTCACCGGCGTGCCCGAAGTGCGGCAGCCCCGGCACCCCGGGGAAGGCCAGCCCGACCACGTCGAACTCGGGGCAGGCGAGCCGGATCTGCTGGTAGATGCCGGGTAGTTCGAGTAGCCGGTGCGGGTCACCGGCGATGACCGGCGCGCGGCCGGTCAGCGGGTCGGCGGGCAGCGCCCAGGCGTTGCTGCCGGAGCCGCCGGGCCCTTCGACGGCGAACAGGTCACGGGCGTGCGGGCCGAGGGTGGCGGCGACGTGGGCGTGCCACAGCTTCTGCGGGAAGGTGCCGAACAGGATGTGCTGGACCAGGAACACGCCCAGCGGCGACCAGGGTCGCCACCGGCCGGGCGTGCTGCCGGTGGCGGCGAACTCCGGGGCCGCCGCCGCGCCGTCCGGCAACGCGTCGTTGACCCCGTCGGCGTACGCGGTGACCCAACGCCGGGTGCCCGGGGTGAGCCGGTCGAAGCAGCGCCGGGCGGTGTCGTCGAGGCGGGCCCGGCGGGCGAACCGGTCCCAGCCGAGTTCGGTCGGTCCGACGTGGGCGGCGAGCCGGCCCTCGGCCCGCCACCGTTCGACCTCCAGCTGCCAGGCCCGGTCGGTGGCGGCCACCCTGCCCTGCCATCGGGCCAGCTCGTCGACGGTGTCGGCCCACAGGTGCGGTACGCCCCACCGGTCGCGGTGCACGCCGGTGGCCGGACGACCGCCCGGTTCCGTGCCGGTCCCACTCTCCACAGGACTCCCCAGGTAAGTTACCCTCGCCTAACTTAGGCGGACCTTACCTGGAGGGCGTGTGAAACGGAACTGGGAGGCCCTGGTGCTCAAGGCCATGGGCGGCCGGGACTTCCGGCTGACCGTGCGCGGCACCGAGCCGGTCGGCGACCACTACCGGCGTCTGCTGATGGACGACGGCGGCCTGTTGGCGGCGGCCAAGGTGCACCCCACCATGTGGATCCGGCTCTGGTTCGACGACGCCGGCCGCCCGCACCAGCGGGCGTACACCCTGGTCGACCCGGAACCGGCGGCCGGCCGGTTCAGCCTCGAATTCGCCCTGCACGACGGCTGCGCGGCCCGCTGGGCGGCCGGCGCGCAGGTCGGCGACACCATCGTGGCCACCCTCCAGGGCAGCGCCTTCGCCCTGCCCGACCCGGCCCCCGCGCACCTCTACCTGGTCGGTGACGCCGCCTCGCTGCCGGCGGTGAACAGCCTGCTCGACGCCGCCGCCGGCATCCCCGCCACGGTCTGGCTGGAGTACGCCCACGCCGGGGAGCAGGCGCTCGCCCCGCGTGCCGGGGACCAGCACCGGGTCACCTGGGTGCCGCGCGGGCAGGACGGGCAGCAGCTCGTCGACACCGTCCGGGCGGAGCTGCCGGCCGCTCCGGACGCCCACTACTGGCTGGCCTGCGAGGCGGGCAGCACCCGGGCGCTCACCCGGCACGTGCGGCGCACCCTCGGCGTGGGCAAGCAGCAGCTCACCGCGTTGGGTTACTGGAGCGCCCGGTGACCGGACGCCTCGGCACGCTCACCACGCTCTACGTCACGCAGTATCTCGGCATCGGGTTCATCACCGTCGGGTTGACCGCCATCCTGCGTGACGGCGGCACCTCGCTGGACACCCTGGCGCTGCTCCAGTTCGTCGGTCTGGTCTGGCCGGTCAAGTTCCTCTGGGCTCCGCTGATCGACAGGTACGGCTCCCGCCGGCACGGCCACTACCGGTCCTGGCTGCTGCCGCTGCAGGCCGGTCTGGTGCTGGCCCTGCTGGCGCTGCTGCCGTTCGCCGACCCGGCCCGGCGGCTCGGCCCGGTGGTGGCGATCTGCGCCGCCTACGTCTTCCTCTCCGCCACCCAGGACATCGCCGTCGACGCGGTCGCCGTCCGGGTGCTGTCGGAGGGGACAAGGGGCGCCGGCAACGGCATCCAGGTCGCCGCCAGCTACCTGGGCAACCTGCTCGGCGGCGGCGCGTGCGTGCTGGTCTACGACCGGTACGGCTGGGTGCCGGCGATCGGCCTGCTGGCCGCGTTGACCGCCGTCGGCCTGCTCGTGGTGTGGCGGCTGCGGGAGCCGGACCGGGTCGCCCGGGTGGCCGGCGCCGGGCAGGCGTACCGGGCGCTGCTGTCGGTGTTCGGGCAGCCCGGTTGCCGCTGGTGGACCTTCGGCGTGGTGCCGCTGGTCTACACCGGAGCCGGGGCGGCCTACGCCCTGGTCACCCCGGCGCTGGTCGACGCGGGCTGGTCGCTGGCCCGCATCGGCGTGGTCACCGGTGTGGTGATCAGCGCCCCGGCGATCGTCGCGGGGCTGCTCGCCGGGGTCGGGGTGGACCGGTTCGGCCGGGGGCGGCTGCTCGTCGTCGGGGGAGCGGCGCTCGCGGTTTCCACGGTGCTGTTGCTGCCGTTGCTGAACGGGCGGGCGCCGCTTGCGGCGACGGTGGCCGCGCTGTGCTGCTTCATGGCCGCGTACACGGTGGCCAACGTCGTGCTCTACGTGGTCAACATGGACTATTCGCGGCCGGGCACCGGGGGCACCGACTTCACCGTGCTGTCGTCGTTCGGGCTGATCTGTTCGTTCCTGGCGGCCTCGGTGGGGCTGGCCGCCGCCGACCGGGTCGGGTATCCCGCCGTGGCGCTCGCCTCGGTGGTGCTGGTCGTCGTCGGTGTCCTGGTCGGGTTGGGGCACCAGCGCCGGTTCCGGGGCGGCGCGATCCGGCCGTCCGAGCCGGCGGTCCCGGACGTCACCCCGGTCGGCTGAGCCGGTGGGCGGGGCGGGGTGTCGGCATTGACAAGCACTTAGGTTAGGGTAACCTAACTCAGCGAGATCAACTGGGCCACCGGGACGACCTGACCCGCCACCGTCCCGCCCGCGCCCCCGTCACCGACCGTCGAGGACTACTCATGAGCCTGCCCGGATCCACCGTCGAGGCCCCCGTGACCGGGACGCGTCCCACCCCACCCCGCGCCCACCTGTTCACCGCCGGCACCGTCGAGGACTACCGCCGGGCCGTCACCGAGGGCATCGACCGGGTCGCGGCCCGGGTGGCCGGCGTCGACCGGCCCGGCACCGGCATCACCCCCGACGAACTGGCCCCCCGGGTCGCCGGCATCGACCTGGACCGTCCACTCGGCGACACCGCCGCCGCCCTCGACGAACTGCACGACGTCTACCTGCGCGACGCCGTCTACTTCCACCACCCCCGCTACCTGGCCCACCTCAACTGCCCGGTGGTCATCCCCGCCCTGCTCGGCGAGGCGGTGCTCAGCGCGGTCAACTCCTCCCTGGACACCTGGGACCAGAGCGCCGGCGGCACCCTCATCGAACGCCGGCTGGTCGACTGGACCGCCGAACGGATCGGCTTCGGGCCGGCCGCCGACGGCATCTTCACCAGCGGCGGCACCCAGTCCAACCTCCAGGCGCTGCTGCTGGCCCGGGAGGAGGCGTACGCCCGGATCGTCGGCGGCGGCACCGACCGGCCCAGCCGGCCCGAGGTGCTGTCCCGGCTGCGGATCATCACCTCCACCGCCGGGCACTTCAGCGTCCAGAAGGCCGCCAAGCTGCTCGGCCTCGGCGCCGACGCGGTGCTCACCGTCGCCACCGACGCCGGCCGGCGGATGCGCACCGACGAACTGGCCGAGACCCTCGACCGGTGCCGCCGCGACGGCCAGACCGTGCTGGCCGTGGTCGCCACCGCCGGCACCACCGACTTCGGCACCATCGACCCGCTGGACCGGATCGCCGAGATCTGCACCGCCGCCGGGGTCTGGCTGCACGTCGACGCCGCGTACGGCTGCGGGCTGCTGGTCTCGCCCACCCGGCGGCACCTGCTCGCCGGCATCGAACGGGCCGACTCGGTCACCGTCGACTACCACAAGTCGTTCTTCCAGCCGGTCAGCTCCAGCGCGCTGGTCGTCCGCGACCGGCGGGTGCTGCGCCACGCCACCTGGCACGCCGACTACCTCAACCCGGCCCGGATGGCCGAACGACGCATCCCCAACCAGGTCGACAAGAGCCTGCAGACCACCCGCCGGTTCGACGCCCTCAAGCTCTGGCTCACCCTGCGCATCATGGGCCCCGACGCCATCGGCAGCCTCTTCGACGAGGTGGTCGACCTCGCCGCCGCCGCCTGGCGGCTGCTCGCCGACGACCCCCGCTTCGAGGTGGTCACCCGCTCGCAGTTGAGCACGGTGGTGTTCCGCTACCTGCCGCCGGGCGCCGGCCGCGACGTCGTCGACGACGCCAACCTGCACGCCCGCGAGGCGCTGGCCGCCTCCGGCGCGGCGCTGGTCGCCGGCACCAAGGTCGACGGCGCGCACCACCTCAAGCTCACCCTGCTCAACCCCGAGACCACCCTGGACGACATCGCCCACGTGCTCGACCTGATCGCCGAACACGCCGGCTGGTACGCCCGCACCCGGGCCACCGCCGAGCTGTCCAGCCCCGTCGGCTGACCACCCCGCCCTGGAGAAAACCCCTGTGTCGACCCACGACTTCATCGCCGTCGGGCTGGGCCCGTACAACCTCGGGCTGGCCTGTCTGACCGCGCCGCTCGACGACCTCGACGGCCTGTTCCTCGAAGCCCGCGACGAGTTCGACTGGCACCCCGGCATGCTGCTGGAGTCCACCCGGTTGCAGACGCCGTTCATCGCCGACCTGGTCACCCTGGCCGACCCGACCTCGCCGTACTCGTTCCTCAACTACCTCAAGGAGGTCGGCCGGCTCTACCCGTTCTACATCCGGGAGAGCTTCTTCCCGCTGCGCCACGAGTACAACGACTACTGCCGCTGGGCGGCGGCGAAACTGCCCTCGGTCCGCTTCGGCCACCAGGTCACCGGCATCTCCTACGACCCCGCCGACGAGCGGTACGTGGTGCACGCCGAGGTGGCCGGCGAACAGGTCACCCACCGGGCCCGGCACCTGGTGCTGGGCACCGGCACCCCGCCGTACGTCCCGGACGCCTGCCGGGACCTCGGCGGCGACGTCATCCACAACTCCCGCTACCGGGAGCACCGGGCGGCGCTACGCGCCAAGCGCAGCATCACCGTCGTCGGCAGCGGCCAGAGCGCCGCCGAGATCTACCACGACCTGCTCACCGACCTCGGCACCCACGGCTACCAGCTCAACTGGGTCACCCGGTCGCCGCGCTTCTTCCCCCTCGAATACACCAAGCTCACCCTGGAGATGACCTCACCGGACTACGTGGACTACTTCCACGCGCTGCCCGAGGCGACCCGCTACCGGCTGGAGGGCGCCCAGAAGAGCCTGTTCAAGGGGATCAACGCCGACCTGATCAACGACATCTTCGACCTGCTCTACGCCCACCGGGTGCACGGGCCGGTGCCGACCCGGCTGCTGACCAACACCGAACTCACCAGCGCCCGCTACGACGAGGCCGCCGGCCGCTACACCCTCGGGCTGCGCCAGATCGAGCAGGAACGGGACCTCACCCTCGACACCGAGGCGCTGGTGCTGGCCACCGGCTACCACTACCGGGTGCCGGAGTTCCTCGACCCGATCCGCGACCGGCTGCGCTTCGACGCCCACGGCCGCTTCGACGTGGCCCGCAACTACAGCATCGACCACACCGGCCGGGGGGTGTTCCTGCAGAACGCCGGCACCCACACCCACAGCATCACCTCACCCGACCTGGGTATGGGCCCGTACCGCAACTCCTGGATCATCCGGGAGCTGACCGGACGCGAGCACTACCCGATCGAGCAGCGGATCGCCTTCCAGGAGTTCGGCGTGCCGGCCGGAGGCACCCGGTGACCCCCGTCGTGCACCGCCGCCACGACCCGGCCCTCGGCGAGTTCACCCTGCGGACGCTCGACCCGGAGGGCGACGCCGCGCTGCTGCACCGCTGGGTGACCCACCCCAAGTCGGCGTTCTGGCTGATGCAGGACGCCGACGTCGACCGGGTCGCCCGGGAGTACCGGGGGATCGCCGACCATCCGCACCACGACGCGTACCTCGGCTTCTGGCGCGGCGAGCCGACGTTCCTCGCCGAACGCTACGACCCGGCCCGGGTCGAGCTGGTCGGCCGCTACCCCGCCCAGCCCGGCGACGTCGGCATGCACTTCCTCTGCGCCCCCACCGGCCAGCCGGTGCACGGCTTCACCCTGGCCGTCATCACCACCGTCCTGGACTGGCTCTTCGCCGACCCGGCCACCCGACGGGTGGTCGTCGAACCCGACGTGCGCAACACCGCCGTGCACGCCCTCAACGCCGCCGTCGGCTTCACCGTCGTCGGACCGATCCGCAAACCGGAGAAGGACGCCCTGCTCAGCGTCTGCACCCGCGACCAGTTCCTGGCCGCCACCCGAGGAGACGTGCCCGCGTGAACCCCGCCGCATCCGTGGCCCACCTGACCCCCGCCACCTGGGCCCAGGCCAACCGGCTGCTGGTCGCCAAGGCGCTGGCCGAGTTCGCCCACGAACGCCTGATCGAGCCAGCCCCCACCGGCGACGACCGGTGGGCCGTCCGGTCCGACGACGGCACGGTCGAGTACCGCTTCACCGCCCGCCGGTTCACCCTCGACCATTGGCAGCCCGACCCGGAGAGCATCACCCGGCGGCGCGGCGACGAGGACCTGCCGCTCGACGCCGTGGACCTCTGCCTCGAACTGCGCGGCGCGCTCGGCCTCAGCGACCAGGTGCTGCCCGTCTACCTGGAGGAGATCACCTCCACCCTGGCCGGCACGGCGTTCAAGCTGACCCGGCCGGCCGTGGGCGCCGACGAGCTGGCCCGCGCCGACTTCCAGGCCATCGAGACCGGGATGACCGAGGGGCACCCGTGCTTCGTGGCCAACAACGGCCGGATCGGCTTCGGCGTCCACGAATACCACGCGTACGCCCCGGAGGCCGGCCGGCCGGTGCGGCTGGTCTGGGTCGCCGCGCACCGCGACCACGCCACCTTCAGCAGCGCCACCGACCTCGACTACGCCACCCTGCTGCACACCGAACTCGGGCCGGACACCCTGGCCCGGTTCACCGCCACCCTGACCGACGCCGGGGTCGACCCCGACGACTACCTGCTCATCCCGGTGCACCCCTGGCAGTGGTGGAACCGCCTCGCCGTCACCTTCGCCGGTGAGGTCGCCCGCCGACGCCTGGTCTGCCTCGGCGAGGCCCCCGACGAATACCTGCCGCAGCAGTCCATCCGGACCTTCTTCAACGTCACCGAGCCGCGCCGGCACTACGTCAAGACCGCGCTGTCCGTGCTGAACATGGGCTTCCTGCGTGGTCTGTCGGCGGCCTACATGGAGGCCACCCCGGCGATCAACGACTGGCTCGTCGCCCTGGTCACCGGCGACCCGGTGCTCGCCGGCACCGGGCTGACGATCCTGCGCGAGCGGGCCGCCGTCGGCTACCGCCACCCGCAGTACGAGGCGGCCACCGACCGCTACTCGCCGTACCGCAAGATGCTGGCGGCGCTGTGGCGGGAGAGCCCGGTGCCCGGCCTGGCCCCCGGCCGGCGGCTGTCCACCATGGCCGCCCTGCTGCACACCGACCGGGACGGACGGTCGCTGGCCGCCGCCCTGATCGCCGAGTCCGGCCTGCCCGCGCGGCAGTGGCTGCGCCGCTACCTCGACGCCTACCTGGTGCCACTGCTGCACAGCTTCTACGCCCACCGGCTGGCCTTCATGCCGCACGGCGAGAACGTCATCCTGGTGCTGCACGACGGTGCGGTGGAGCGGGTCATCTTCAAGGACATCGCCGAGGAGATCGTGGTGATGGACCCCGACGCCGACCTGCCACCGCTGGTGCGGCGGGTCCGGGCCGCGATCCCCGACGACGAGCAGCTGCTGACCATCTTCACCGACGTCTTCGACTGCTTCTTCCGCCACCTCAACGCCGTGCTGGCCGGTGCCGGGGTGCTCGACGAGGACGACTTCTGGCGTACCGTCGCCGACTGCGCGACCGGTTACGCCGCCCGGGTGCCGCACCTGGCCGACCGGCTGCGCCGGCACGACCTGTTCGCCTCGGAGTTCACCCTGTCCTGCCTCAACCGGCTGCAACTGCGCAACAACCAGCAGATGGTCGACCTGGCCGACCCGTCGGCGGCGCTCCAGTTCGCCGGCACCCTGGCCAACCCGCTCGCCCGTTACGCGCCGCCCCGATGACCACCGCGCTGTCCGCCGCGCGCCCCGGCCCGGCGACCCCGCTGCGGTCCCGCTGGCTGATCCTGGCGGTGCTCTGCCTCGCCCAGTTGACCGTGGTGCTGGACAACACCGTGCTCACCGTGGCGGTGCCGGTGCTCACCACCGAACTGGACGCGAGCACCACCGACATCCAGTGGATGATCAACGCGTACGCGCTGGTGCAGTGCGGGTTGCTGCTCACCGCCGGCAGCGCCGCCGACCGGTACGGCCGCCGCCGGATGCTCGTCGCCGGCCTGGTGCTGTTCGGCGTCGGCTCGCTGGCCGCCGGGCTGGCCCGCTCCGGAGACCAGTTGATCGCCGCCCGCGCCGGCATGGGTGTCGGCGGGGCGCTGCTGGTCACCGCCACCCTCGCCGTCGCCATGCAGGTCTTCGACGGCGCCGAACGCTCCCGGGCGATCGGCATCTGGGCGGCCACCAGCGCCCTCGGCTACGCCGCCGGCCCGCCGATCGGCGGGATCATCCTCGCCCATCTGCCCTGGGGCGCGATCTTCCTGGTCAACGTGCCCATCGTGCTGGTCTGCCTGGCGGCCGCCCGGGTGCTGGTGCCGGAGTCCCGGGACCCGGTCGGCGGGCGGCCCGACCTCGGCGGGGTGCTGCTGTCCACCGCCGGCCTCACCGGCGTGGTCTGGGCCATCATCGACGGCCCCGAACGGGGCTGGACCGCACCGGCGGTGCTCGGCGCGGCCGGTATCGGCGTGCTCCTGCTGGCCGCCTTCGTGGTGTGGGAACGGCGGACCGCCGCCCCCATGCTGGACATGCACTTCTTCACCGACCGGCGGTTCGTCGGCGCGGTCACCGGCGTCGTCCTGATCACCTTCGGCTCCACCGGCGCGCTGTTCCTACTCACCCAGCACCTCCAGTTCGTCCGCGGCTACCCCGCCTGGGAGGCGGGACTGCGGATGGTGCCGTTCGCGCTGTCCATCGTGCTGCTCAACCTCGGCGGGGTCGCCACCCGGCTGATCCGCCGGCTCGGGGTGCCCGGGGCCATCGCGCTGGGCATGGTGCTGCTCTCCGCCGGCCTCACCCTGATCACCCACGTCCGCTCCGACAGCTACGCGGTGCTGCTCACCGGGCTGCTGGTGATGGGTTTCGGCTGCGCCCTGGCCAACCCGGCCATCGTCGAGGCGGTGATGAGCTCCATCCCACCGGCCAAGGCCGGCGTCGGCGCGGGGATCGACGGCACCATGGCCGAGGTGGGCGGCAGCCTCGGCATCGCCGTCCTCGGCGCGGTGCTCAACGCCCGGTTCGCCGCGCTCGCGCCGGTCGCGGTGGCCGGTGCCGGGTCGTACCCGGCGGCGCTGGCCGCCGCCGCAGGCGACGCCGAACGCGGCCGGGTCACCGACGCATTCTCGTCGGCGCTGGTCACCGGGCAGACCGCCGGGGCGGTGGCGGTGCTGGCCGGTGGCCTGCTCGCCGCCGGGCTGCTGCGCCGCGCCGAGCGCACCCGCTGACCGGCCGGGCCGTTCAGAGTTCCGGCAGGCCCGGGGCCGGCCAGGCCGCCGGAATGCGTTCCAGCAGCCCACCGGCGAACACGTCACGCAACCCGAGCGGCTTGAGGTGGACGTACCCGATGTGGCAGTCGCAGAGCGCGGCGTCGCACGCCCGGGGCTTCAGGGCGGCCCGCCACGACCCGTCGTAGAGGTTGCCGATCGGCGTGGGGCGGAAGTGGCAGCGGCGCACGGTGCCGTCACCCGCGACGGAGATCGCCGTCTCCCCGGCGTGGCAGGGCCGGCCGAGCGACGGGTGCGGGCGGACGCTCCAGCCGAACAGCGGGTCCAGCGCCGTCCAGGCCGCCTCCTGCCCGGCGGTGTAGCGGTGCCCGTCGGCGGCGTTGACCCACAGGTACACCTGCGCGGGCAGGGCGGCCCGCAACGCCCGCGCCTCGGCCAGGTGCTCGGGCAGGCCGACCACTCCCACCGAGTAGCGCACGCCCAGCTCGGACAGGCGGGCGCAGCGGGCGAGGAACCGCTCCCGGGTGACCTGCCCGGGGTGGTACGTCGTCCACAGTGCCGCCGTCGTCCGGTCGGCGTCGGCCAGCCAGTCCACCCGGGCGGCCAGGTTGGTCTGGATGACCACCCGGTCGACGTGCGGCAGGTGCGACAGCGCCACCATGGCGTCGCGGTACCAGCTGCGGGTCAGCCCCTCCCCCCACGGGGTGAACAGCACCGACAGCCGCCGGTCGGTGGTGGCCGCCACCCAGCCGGCGAACCGCTCCAGCGCGGCCCGGTCGGCGCGCAGCAGCTCCGGCGGGTCGACCCGCTTGGCGAACGGGCAGTACGGGCAGTCGTAGTTGCAGCTCGCCAGCGGCCCCCGGTAGAGCACCGCCAGCTCCGCCCCGACGTCGGCACGCCCGGCAGCGGAACAGCCCGGCTGCGCCACCCGGGGCGTGACGGCGTGCAACGGCAGCGCCCCCCGGGGCGTGACGGCGTGCAACGGCAGCGGTGGTCGAGTGGTCACCGGGGCACGTACCCGGTCATCGCCTGCCGGACCCGGGCGGAGGTCAGCCACGGGCCGATCGCGTCGGAGCGGGCCAACCCCGCCGGGGTGAGCCGCAGCCCGTCGGCGTCCGCCCAGCCCCGGGCGGCCAGCCGTCCCAGCTCGGGAAAGTCCTCGCCGGGCGGCCGGCCGAACCGGGCGGCGTAGGCCGCCGCGTCGACGCCCTCGGCGCGCAGCAGCGACTTGAGCAGCCACCGGCGGCGCTGCTCGGTGCCGTCGAGGGCGAAGCCGAATTCGGCGTGGCGGAAGTCGTCGGCCGGGCGGGCCAGGTAGTCGTCCAGCACCGCCCGGACCTGCGACACCGAGACCGCGTAGTCGAACGAGTAGTGCAGCGCGGTGGTGTAGGAGCGCGCCCCGCAGCCGAGCCCGACCATGCCGTCGTCCTGGCAGCAGTAGTCCGGCCCGTCCGGGGCGGGCACGTCGGCGCGACGGAACTGCCGCATCGACTCCTGCCGGTAGCCGGCCGCGCCGAGGACCTCCACCGCCTGCCGGTAGAGGGCCAGCCGGTGGGCGTCCCAGTCGGCCCGGCCGTGCGCCCGCCGACCCAGCCCGGTCAACGGCCGCACGTAGAGCGGGTACAGGTACAGCTCCTCCGGCCGCCAGGCCAGCGCCGCGTCCAGGCTCTCCCGCCAGGTCGCCGCCGTCTGCCCGTCGATGCCGTAGATCAGGTCGATGTTCAGCACCGGGACCGCCGCAGCCCGGATCGCGCCGAGCGCCGTCTCCACCTCCGTGCGGCGCTGCGGCCGGCCGGCGGCCCGCGCCTCGACGTCGAGGAAGCTCTGCACGCCGATGCTCACCCGGTGCACCCCGTGCGCCGTCAGCACCGCCAGCCGGTCCGGCGTCGCGGTGGCCGGCGAGGTCTCCACCGCCAGCGGTACGCCCGGCAGCCGCGCCCCCGAGGTGCCGGTGACGATGTCGAACAGCTCGGTCAGCTCGTCGGCGGTCAGGTAGGTGGGGGTGCCCCCGCCCAGCGCCACCCGGGCGTACCCGGCGTCGTCGCCGAGCGCGTCGGCGACCCGTTCCGCCTGCCGGCGCAGTTGCCGCAGGTAGTCGGTGACCTGTTCCTGCGGGGCGTTGGCCCGGGTGAACAGGTTGCAGAAGCCGCAGCGCATCTCGCAGAACGGCAGGTGCACGTAGAGGAAGAGCGCGTCGCGGGCCTCGGCCCGCCACACGTCGGCCAGTAGCGGCCGGGGCCGCAGCGCCCGGTAGGAGGTCTTGTGCGGGTACGCGTAGAGGTACTGCTGGTACGGCGAGCCGTCGAGGCCCGTGTCGGTGCTGGTCACCATTCCCCCGGTCGCAGAACGAAGTGGGCGTACGGGACGGTCCACACCACGTCGTGGCCGATCCGGTGGCCGGTGTGCCCGTCCTCGCCGTACGCGGTGCCGTGGTCGGAACAGATGATCGTGAACACCGGCCGTCCCCGCCCGGTGAGCAGGGCGAACAGCCGGTCGACCCGGGAGTCGACGTACTCCAGGGCGGCGGCGTGACTGTCCCGGCTGTCGTGCGCCGCGCCGGGCAGGTGGTGCCGGTTGGGTTGGTGCAGGGCGGCGACGTTGAGGAAGGTGAACACCGGCCGGTCGGCGGGCCGGCCGGGCAGCACCTCGGCCAGCCGGTCGAGCTGCGCGTCCAGGCAGGTGGGGGAGGTGACCCCGAACTCCGGCTCCCAGTGCGCCTCGGCGAACAGGCCCGGCAGCACCGACCCGAGCGGGCTGCGCCGGTTGAAGAAGCCCACCCCACCCAGGCAGAGCGTGTGGTAGCCGGCCCCGGCCAGCGCGGTCGGCAGGTCGGGGGCGTCGAAGACCCAGGTGTCGGCCCCGGCGGTCTCGCTGCCCGGGAACGCCGCCGCGTACAGCCGCTCGTGCCGGCCCGGCCCCACCGGGGTGGGCAGGAAACCGGCGAAGAAGGCGTGGTGCGCGGCGTAGGTGAAGCTGGCGGGGGAGTGCCGCCGCTCCCACCGCCCGCCGGGCAGCACCCGGGCCAGCCGGGGCGTCCGCCCGGCCCCGGCCAGCTCGGCGGCCACGTCGAAGCGCAGCGTGTCGAGGGTGACCAGGCAGATGTCGTGACTGCCGATCAGGGCGCGCATCCGACCTCCTCCCGTCGCGTGGTCACCGGCCCGTCGGCCGCCGGGCGACCCCGCCCCGTCGTCGTGCCGGCCGCCGGGTCGGGCCCGGCCGCTGCCGGGCCGTCGCCGGCCACCGTCGCCCGCCACCGCTCCCACCGGCCGCTGGTCAGTGCGTGCACCTGCTCGGCGTAGGTGTCCCGGCCGTCGGCCAGCACCCCGGGCAGCAGGTCGCCGAACGCGTTGACCTCGGCCACCGCGTGCCGCCGCCACCCCACCAGGAACATCAGGTCGACGCCGACGTGCAGCGACCGGGGAAAGCACGCCGCCGCCCGCTCGCAGGTCCGCATCGCCGCCGCCCACGCCGCCGGGCCGGCCGCCGCCCGCAGCGCGTCCAGGTCGCCACGGGCGTTGCCCAGGTGCAGGTTGGTCAGCGGCCCCCGGGCCGCCCGGACCACGGCGTGGGTGGCCCGGCCGGCGACCACCACCACCCGCAGGTCGACCACCCGGTCGGCCAGCCCGGCCTTGGGCAGCCACCGCTCCACGTGCAGGCCCTCCGGGGCGAGCCGGTCGACCAGGGCCGCGACGGTCGCCTCGTCGTCGTAGCGGCGCAGCCGCAGCGAGTTGAACAGCCCGTCCGGGGCGATCTCGATCGGGGTGACCGCCTGCACCCGGCGCGGCCCGACGGCGAGCGCGATCACCCCGGCCGCCGACGATCCGTGCGCCGGCTTGACGAACACCCGCTGCCAGCCGGCCGCCGCCATCGCCGCCCGCAACTGCGGGTAGCCGTCGACCGGTGGCAGCGCCGCCGGCACCGGCACCCCGGCGGCCGACAGCAGCGCGTGGCAGCGGCGCTTGTCGCACAGCGCCGCCACGTCGTCGGGGTGGTTGAGCAGCGTCGCGCCCCCGGCGGCGATCCGTCCCGTCCCGGCCACCAGCCCGGCGTACGTGTCGGCGAGGCCGACCAGCTCCCCGTGCCGGGCGGGGGTGGCCGCGCCGCGCAGCAGCCGGTCCACCTCCGCGTCCTCGCCGGGGGAGTCGACCCGGACCAGGGCGTCGGCGTCCGGCGGGGCAGCCCCGGTGAGCACCCGCGCCCAGGGCAGCACCGCCGGGTCGGGCAACCCCGCCGCGCGCACGGCCCGCCGGAACAGCGCGACCCGCCGGTTGTCGGGGTTGCCCACCACGGTCAGTCGCATGTCACTCCGACACCGCCGTGTAGCGGTAGATCTCCCCGTCGTCCTCGTCCGGTTCCTGCGGCTCGGAGACGTCGACCTCGACGCCGGGCAACGCGGCGACCACCCGGGTGGCGGCGTCCTCCGACAGGTAGTGGTGGTGCAGGTCGAGGGCGGTCAGGTGGGTCAGGGACTGCCCGGCGAGCAGCGCGGCCAGCCCGTCGTCGGACAGGGTGCCCAGTGACAGGTCGAGCCGCTCCAACCGGGGCACCACGGCGGCGGTGGCGAGCGCGGCGGCCAGCTCGTCGGTGATCTCGGCGTTGCGCAGCCCGAGCCGGCGCAGCGCCGGGAAGAGCTTGCCGGCCAGCAACGCGTCCAGGTCGGCCACGGTGGTGTCCCCGCCGTAGTCGTCGGTGCCCAGCCACAGGTCCAGGTGGTGCAGCGCGGGCAGTTCCGAGCCGAGCACCGCGCCGACGAACTCCCGGGACAGCCCGCCGCTCTGCACGGACAGCGTCCGCAGCCGCTCGTGCCGCACCGGGGAGAAGTCGAAGTCCTCACCGCCGCGTACCCGTAGCACCTCCAGCTGCGGGTAGGCCGTCAGCAACGGACTGACGTCGCCGACCCGCATCCAGGAGACCTCGCACTCCTCGGTGACCATGTCGCCGAGGAACAGGGCCCGCAGCCGGGGCAGCCGGTCCGCCGCCGCGCAGAGCTGGGCGATCGGGGCGTGGTGGAACGCCGCGTATCCCCACGCCCCGACGACCAGCGCCTCGACGCGGTCACCGACCTGCTCGACGAACCGGTCGAACAGGTCGCGGAACTGCTCCGACTGGGTGTCCTGCCGGGTGTCGCCGTCGAAGTGCCAGTTGGCGATCCGCCAGCAGACCGGACCGTCCACGACGGGCGGCGGCCCGTCGGCGGGGAACTCGACCACCGGCAGTCCGGCGAACGTCTGCGCGTGGGAACCGAACGTCATCGGCGCTCACTCCCCGACCGCGGTGAAGCGGTAGACGGTGCCGTTGTACTCGTCGGGGGTCTGCGGGTCGTCCAGGTCGACCTGGACGCCGGGCAGCGCGTCCACCAGCCGCTGGGCCACCTCGGGGGAGAGGAAATGGTGGTGCAGGTCGAGGCGGCGCAGGTGGGTCAGCGGCTGCCCCGCCAGCAGCGCCTCGGCGCCGGGGTCGGTGAGTACCCCCATCGACAGGTCGAGCACCTCCAGCCGGGCCACCACCGGCGCGGCGGCCACCGCCTTCGCGACGTGGTCGGCGAACTCGGCGTTGCAGACCGCCAGGTGCCGCAGCGCGGGCAGCCGGTCGCCGGCCAGGATCGCGGCCAGGTCGTCGACGCCGGTGTCGCCGCCGTAGTCCTGCCGGCCGAGCCACAGGTCGAGCCGGCGCAGGGCGGGCAGGTCGCTGTCGCCCACCGCACGGGTCACCGCACCGGGCAGGCCGCCGGTCTGGAAGCCCAGCTCCCGCAGGCCGGTGTGGCGCACCGGTTGCAGGGTCAGCTCGTTGGCCCCGCGTACCCACAGCGTCTCCAGCTCCGGGTAGGCGGTCAGCAGCGGGGTGAGGTCACCGTGGGTGAGCCAGGAGATCTCGCACTGCTCGCTGACCAGGTCGGCCAGGAACACCGCGCGCAGGGCCGGCCAGTCCTCGGCCGCGTCGGCCAGCAGGTCGACCGGGAGTGCCCGCTCGTACGCCGAGCCCCACTCGCCGATCACCAGGGCGCGGACCGCCGCGCCGGGCACCTCCGTCCGCAGCGCCGTGACCAGGCCGGCGAACTCCTCCGGTTCGGCCTCGAAGTCCTCGACCTCCAGCCGCCAGGCGACGGCCGACGGGTCGTCGGGCAGGGTCATCCCCGGTGTGAAGGGGACCACCGGCATTCCGGCGAACGACGACATGTGCGAACGGATCACGCCTACCTCCGGCTCGACTGGTGTGACAGCGGCGCGACCGTAACAGGCCCGACCGACACGATGATCAGTGCCGGGTGACCGGACCGGTCCGGGGCTACCGGGGGTGTCCGGCCGGTGACGCTTTACAGCGACAGGCGGGTGTGCGAGTCTCGTGTCAGCGCTCCCACGGCGGTCCGTGTTCGGATACCCCCGGGGAGTTCGCTCGTGAGAAACCGCACCCGGCGGGCGGCGTCGATCGTCGCCACCGCCGTCACCACCACCCTCGTCGCCGGTGTCGTCACCGCCGTCTCGGCGCAGGCCGCCGCCGGCTGTCAGGTCACCTACCAGGTAGGCGCCCAGTGGGCCGGTGGCTTCACCGCCGCCATCTCGATCAGGAACCTGGGCGACCCCGTCACCGGCTGGCGGCTCGGCTGGACCTTCCCGGCCGGGCAGACCATCACCAGCGCCTGGGGCTTCACCGCCAGCCCGGCCAGCGGCAGCGTGGTCGCCACCAACCTCGACTACAACGCGGCCATCGCCACCGGCGGCGTCGTGGACGTGGGCTTCAACGGCACCTGGACCGGCAGCAACCCGGACCCCGCCGGCTTCACCCTCAACGGCACCGCCTGCACCGGATCGACCACCCCCACCACCGCCGCGCCGCCGACGACGCCACCGCCGACCACGCCACCGCCCACCACCCCGCCCCCGACGACCGCGCCGCCCACCACCCCACCGCCGGTGACCACCGCGCCGCCGACCACGCCGCCGCCGACCAGCGGGACGCCGACGGTGGCCGCGGACGGCAGCGGCCGGTACCGCACGGTCCAGGCCGCCATCGACGCCGTGCCGGCGAACAGTTCGAGCCGGACCACCATCACCATCAAGCCCGGCACCTACCGCGAGGTCGTCCGGGTGGCGTCGAACAAGACCAACGTCACCCTGCGGGGCCTCGGCTCGGCACCGTCGAACGTCGTGCTCGTCTACAACAACTCCGCCGGCACCCGTAAGCCGGACGGCACCACCTACGGCACCTTCAACAGCGCGAGCATGTTCGTCGACGGGGCGAACTTCGTCGCCGAGAACCTGACGATCGCCAACGACTTCGTGGAGAACACCTCGGGGGTCGACCAGCAGGCGGTGGCGCTGCACCTGAACGCCGACCGGGCGGTGCTGCGCAACGTCCGGCTCCTCGGCGACCAGGACACCTTCCTGGTCAACGACAAGACCCGGGCGTACGTGGTCGGCTCCTACGTGGAGGGCACCGTCGACTTCATCTTCGGCGGCGGCACGATCGTCATCGACGGCAGCTCGATCTACGAGAAGCGCTCGACCGGTGGGCCGATCACCGCCGCCCGGACGCCGGCCAGCAAGACGTACGGGATGCTGATCTACCGGTCGACGATCACCGGGGCGACGAACAACACCACCCAGCTCGGTCGCCCGTGGGGGCCGGACGCCCAGGTCCTCTACCGGGAGTCGACGTTGAGCGCGACCATGAAGACCGCCCAGCCCTGGATCGACATGTCCGGCAACGTGTGGCAGAACGCGCGGTTCCGCGAGTACCGCAACACCGGCCCCGGCGCCGGCACGAACGGCAACCGTCCTCAGCTCAGCGACGCGCAGGCGGCCACCTACACGCCGCAGCGCTACCTCGCCGGCAGCGACGGCTGGAACCCGATGTGAGCACCCGGACGCCACGACCCTGAACGAGGGTCACCCGCAGGCCCGGTTCCCCCGCCCCGGAGGTCGGGGCGGGGGAACCGGGCCTGCGTGCGGGGTGCCCCCGCGTGGACGGCGGAGGCGGCGACGCCGGGTGGCGGACGGGACGCACCCTGCAACGCTTTGCAGATCATTGCCGGCAGATGTCGAAAACTTTGCCGCAAGGTCTTGCAAAACCTTTCATCGATGCCGCATCGTCTTCTCCACCGGACGGCCGTCCACACCGACCAGCGCCGCTTCGACCCCCGGAAGTAGGTCCACTCCCGATGTCCACACCCCGCGTCCCCCGGGGAACCCGTCTGCGACGGGGCCTCCTCGCCCTCGCCGTCACCGCCACCTCCCTCGCCGGCCTGAGCGCGCTGCCGGCCACCGTCCCCGCCACCGCCGCCGTCGCCCTCAACGACAGCGAGGTCACCGCGAACCTCTGGGAATGGAACTGGCGGTCCGTCGCCGCCGCCTGCACCGACCACCTCGGCCCGGCCGGCTACGGCGCGGTCCAGGTCGCCCCGCCGCAGGAGTCGGTCAGCCTGCCGACCAGCGCCGACGGCGTCCACCCCTGGTACGAGGTGTACCAGCCGGTCTCCTACCGGCTGGAGAGCCGGTTCGGCACCCGGCAGCAGTTCGCCGACATGGTCACCACCTGCCACAACGCCGGGGTTCGGGTGTACGTCGACGCGGTGGTCAACCACATGGCCGGCGCCAACAACCCCGAGTCGGTCGTCGGGTACGCCGGCACCGACTTCTCCGGCCCCGGCTACAGCTTCCCCGCCGTGCCCTACGGCACCGGCGACTTCCACCGCCCGGGTGACAACTGCCCGACCTCCGGTGCGATCAACGACTGGAACAACGAGGCCCAGGTGACCAGCTGCGAGCTGCTGTCCCTGACCGACCTCTACACCGAGAAGGACAGCGTCCGCACCAAGATCGCCGGGTTCCTCAACGACCTGGTCGGCCTCGGTGTCGACGGGTTCCGGGTGGACGCGGTCAAGCATGTCAAGAAGGACGACTTCGCCGCGATCCTCGGCAAGGTGCGCAACACCACCGCCGAGAACAAGCGCCCGTACGTCGCCCAGGAGATCTTCGACGGGGCCAGCAACGACGCGCTCAAGGCGCGCGCCTTCATCGGCAACGGCGACGTGCTCGACTTCGGGTACGCCAAGGGCCTGAAGTCGGCGTTCCAGGGCTCGATCGCCAACCTGGCCAACGTCGGCAGCTGGAACCTCGACGCGCCGAGCGCCAACGTGTTCGCCATGGTCACCAACCACGACCTGGAACGCGACGGGGTGGTGCTGTCCTACCGCGACGGCAGCGACTACGTCCTGGCCAACTACTTCGCGCTGGCCTACCCGCACGGCAAGCCGTCGGTCTACGACAGCTTCACCTGGTCCAACCGCAACCAGTCGCCGCCCGCCGACGGCAACGGCTACGTCACCGACACCGTCTGCGGCGGCAGCTGGAACTGCCTGACCCGGTCCACCGGGATCAAGGGCATGGTCGGCTGGGCGAACGCCGCGAAGTCGGTCAGGAGCGTCTCCGACTTCACCGTGGTGAACAGCAACGTCATCGGCTTCCACCGGGGCGACCGGGCCTGGATCGGGATCAACGACTCCGGTTCCGCCACCACCGCCACCTTCACCACCGGCCTGGCCGACGGGTCGTACTGCGACGTGATCTCCGGGGCGCGCGGCACGTCCGGCTGCACCGGCACCACGGTGACGGTCAGCGGCGGCCGGGCCACCGTCCAGCTCCCCGCCAACGGCGCGGTGGCGCTGCACGTCAACGCGAAGGGCGGCCCGGCGACCACGCCCACCGCCACCCCGACGCCCACGGCGAGCGCCTCGCCGACGCCGACCGCTCCGGCCGGCACCGTCACCACCACCTTCACCGTGACCGCCGCGCTGGCCGGTGACCAGAGCGCCTACGTCGTCGGCAGCGTCCCGGCGCTGGGCTCGTGGGCCCCGGCCGCCGCCGTCCCGCTGACCGCGCAGGGCAACGGGACGTACCGGGCGGTGGTCAACCTGCCGGCGTCCTCGACCGTGGAGTTCAAGTTCATCAAGAAGACCACGGCCGGCGTCGTGACCTGGGAATCGGGAAGCAACCGGACGCTGACCACGCCGAGCGGCGGCACCGCGTCGGTCACCGACACCTTCCGGGGTGACCCGGCCGGCACCCAGGGGGCGTCGTTCACCGTCAACGCCACCACCTCGTACGGGCAGAACGTCTTCGTGGTGGGCAGCGTCGCGGCGCTGGGCTCGTGGAACCCGGCCAACGCGGTGGCGCTCTCCTCGGCCGCCTACCCGCTGTGGCGGGCCACGGTCGCCCTGCCGGCGAACACGACGTTCGAGTACAAGTACCTCAAGAAGAACCCGGACGGCACGGTGACCTGGGAGTCCGGTGGCAACCGCAGCGCCACCGTCGGGTCCACCGGCTCGTGGAGCGCCAACGACACCTGGCGGTGACGCTGGGCGGACCACGGCGGCCGATCCCCTTTCCGGGGGTCGGCCGCCGCGCCGTTCGACCCCGGTCACGGCGACACCTGAGGTTGACGGATATCGATGTGCTCTCGTATCGTCCGGAAAGCGCTTTCTCGCTCCGTCGCCACCCGCCCCGCCGGAGGTACGCCCATGCGCCCGTCCCCGCATCGCCGGCTGGCCCCACTGCTCGCCGCCGTGCTCACCGCCACCGTCGCACTCCTGGCCGGACCGGCCACCACCGCCTCGGCCGCCACCATGTTCAGCGACGACTTCACCGACGGCGACACCGCCGGCTGGTCCCGGTCGGGTGGGAACTGGGGCGTCGTCACCGACGGCTCCCCGGCCCTGCGACAGTCCGACGCGGGCAGCGCAAACGCCCGGCTCTTCGCCGGCAGCACCGGCTGGACCGACTACACCGTCCAGGCCCGGGTGAAGCCGCTCGGCCTCGGCCCCGGCGGCCACGTCGGGCTGCTGGCCCGCGCGTCCGGGGCGACGCGCTACTACCGGCTGGCGCTGCTGCCCGGTGACCGGGTGCAGTTGCAGGCGGTCAACGGCAGCGCCGTCACCGTGCTCGCCAGCGCCACCCGCACCGTGACCACCGGCGTCTGGTACACCCTCGCCGTCGAGGTCACCGGCGGCACCGTGCGGGGCAGCGTCGACGGCGTCCCCGTCGGGCAGGCCACCAGCCCGCTGGTCGCCGCCGGCCGGATCGGGTTGCAGACCGTGTCCTCGTCGGCCACGTTCGACGACGTCCTGGTCCGCGACGGCGGCATCGCGCCCACCACGCCGCCGGCCCCCACACACACCCCGCCGCCGAGCCCCACCCCGTCGGTCACGCCGCCGCCCACCACGCCACCCGTGACCCCGCCACCGACGACCGAACCGCCCGGGGCCGTCGTGCTGGTGGTCGCCACCGACGGCGACGACACCAACCCGGGCACGACGGCCCGGCCGCTGCGCACCATCCAACGCGCGCACGACCTGGCCGAACCCGGCACCACCATCGCGGTACGCGGCGGCACCTACGCGCCGACCAGCACCATCAGGATCCTCAAGGACGGCACGGCGGACCACCCGATCACCCTCATGAACTACCCGGGGGAGAAGGTGGTCATCGACGGCGAGAACATGCCGTACACGCCGGGCGCGGTGGGCTCCAGCATCCCCCGCGCCGACCGGGGCGCGCTGCACGTCGAGGGCGACTGGTGGCGGTTCGTCGGCCTGGAGATCATCCGCGGCCCGTACGGGATCTTCGGGGTGGACACCGACAACGGCAGCTACGAGCGCCTGGTCACCCGGGACAACTACGAGTCCGGGCTGCACCTGCAGGGCGCGTCCGGCGGCAACCGGATCGTCGACCTGGACAGCTACGGCAACCGGGACCCCCGCAAGAACGGCGAGAGCGCCGACGGGCTGGCCATCAAGGAGGGCTCGGGCAGCGGCAACGTGGTGCGCGGCGCGCGGCTGTGGCGTAACTCCGACGACGGGTTCGACGCCTGGCTCTTCCTGTCGCCGATCCTGATCGAGGACAGCGTCGCCTACGACAACGGCTACAACTACTGGAACCTGCCCGACTACGCCGGGGACGGCAACGGCTTCAAGCACGGCGGCGGCAACGATCCCCGCCCCGCCGTCGACCACGTCACCCGCAACAGCATGGCCTGGGGCAACTCGGCCGGCGGCTTCATCGACAACGGCAACCCCGGGACGCTGCTCTTCGAGCGCAACACCGCGTGGCGCAACGGCAAGGCCGGCTTCGACGTCTCCCGCTCCACCTCCCGGCTCAGCCGCAACCTCGCGGTCGGCAACTCCCCGGACGTGTCGCCCGGCTCCTCGACCGGGACCGACAACTCCTGGAACCTCGGCGGCACCTGGCCGTTGGCCAGCACCGACCCGTCGACCATCACCGGCCCCCGGGCCGCCGACGGGTCCATCCCGACCTCGGCCTTCCTGCGCCCCGCCAGCGGCGTCGACGTGGGTGCCCGGCTCTGAGCCAGCTGACCGGCCGTGCCCCCGCCCGCACCGGCGGGGGCACGGCCGGGTTCAGCGGCCCTGGAGGGTGCGGACGTTGTCGCCGAACGTCCAGCCCTTGGACCCGTCCCAGTTCACCGACCAGGTCATCAGCCCCTTCAGGCCGCCCCGGTAGGTGTTCCACGCCTGCGCCACCGAGGTCGGCGCGAGGTAGCCACCGCCGGCGCCGGGTTGCGCGGGCAGGCCGGGCACCTGCCTGTCGTACGGGACCCGGATGGTGGTGCCCTGGACGACCAGGCCGGCGTCGAGGCAGTCGGTCTGGGCGGTGAACCCCTGCACCGTCCCGGCGGCGTACGAGTCACCGGCGCAGCCGTACATGCTGCCGTTGTAGTACTGCATGTTCAGCCACCAGAGCCGTCCGTTGTCGACGTACCGCTTGATGATCGGCAGGTACGCGCCCCAGATCGAGCCGTAGGTGACGCTGCCGCCGGTGACGTACGCGGTCTCCGGGGCCATGGTGAGGCCGAAGCCCGCCGGCATCTGGGCCAGCACGCCGTCGATGATGCGGATCAGGTTGGCCTGCGAGGTGGACAGCCGGGTGATGTCGCCGCTGCCGGTCAGCCCGGTCTCGATGTCGATGTCGATGCCGTCGAAGTGGTACCGCTTGAGGATCGGCACGACGGTGGCGACGAACCGGTCCGCGACGGCCGCCGAGCCGAGGTCGATGCCGGCGGTGGCGCCGCCGATCGACAGCAGCAGGGTCAGCCCCGCAGCCTTGGCCTGGCACATCTCGGTCGGGGTGGGCACCTTGACGGTGGCGTCCATGCCGTCCTCCCAGAGCACCGTGCCGTCGGCGCGGATCACCGGGAAGGCGGCGGTGACCACGTTGTAGCCGTGTCCGGTGATCCGGGCGTCGGTGATCGGAATCCAGCCCAGCGGCGGGTGGACGCCGTTGGTCGCGCCGTCCCAGTTCTCCCAGTAGCCCTGGAGCACCTTGCCGGCCGGCCGGGGCTTCAGCGCGCAGCCCGTGCCGTCGGGCGGCGGCGTGGTCGTGCCGGGGGTGGCGGTGGGAGTCGGGGACGGGGGACGGGTGGGGGTGGGTGTCGGGGACGGGGGACGGGTGGGTGTGGCGGTGGGGGTCGGCGACGGCGTCCCGGTGCAGACGCCGAGGTCACGCCAGAGCGCCGGGACGGCGGCCGGGTTCCAGCCGGCGCCGGCCGGCGGGGTGTGGGTCACCAGCGATTCGTAGAGGCGGCCGAGGTAGCTGACCCGGGTGCCCGCCGGGTAGCTGACGCCCTCGGCCCAGGCCGGTGCGGAGCAGGCCGCCAGGGTGGTGCCGGCGGTGGCGGTGGTCGGCGCGGCGAGCCCGTTCGCGGCGGGCAGCGCGGCGGCGAGCAGCACCGCACCGGCCAGGATGGCCGTCGTCCCAGGTCGAAGTCGCATGACATACCTCCTCGTCGATGGCGGGGAGGTTATCAGTTAAGTTTGTTAAATGTAAATGCCCGGCCGTCGACGGGGTCGCGCCGCCGGCCACCGGCGGGTCGTGGCCGGCGGCGGCGCGGACCGTCAGGGGATCGGATTCCAGCCGTCGACGCCGGCCAGGTAGCGCTGCGGGGTGTAGGTCGGGGCCTGCTCGTCGGTCAGCTGCGGCCGGTCGGCGGTGACCGTCGACCCGGGTCCGCCGTTGCGGTACTCGGCGAACCGGGCGTCGCGCCACGAGAAGCCGGACATGTCGGTCCAGGGGGAGTCCTTCACGTGCGCGCCGAGCACGCTGTCGCGGAACACCACCTGACCGATCGCGTTGACGTCCCCGCCCGGGTGCCACGGCCGGCCGAGGTGCACACTCTGCGCCGCCGCCGTGTCCGTGGTCAGGGCACAGCCGGTGAAGAGCAGGCCGTACGGGTTGCCGATCATCGTGGAGGCGGCGGTGACGTACCCGTTGTTGCCGGTCGAGCCCCGGTCGAGCGAGCGGATCTCGCAGCCGTCGAAGACCCCGGTGCCCCGGCCGAAGACGAAGTCCACGTCGCCCTCGACGTAGCAGTCCCGGAAGTACGCCCGGCCGACCGCGTCGACGGAGGCGCTGTTGTGGTAGAGCGTGTCCTGGTTGCCGAGGAACCGCACGTCGTCGAAGACCAGCCGGTCGGCCCGGGTCAGCACGGCCACCGCCTGCTCGGCGCTGTAGTCGTGCGCCGCCTCGTCGAAGTCGTTGGCGAAGGTCAGGTGCCGGGCGGTGAAGTCGTTGCCGTCGATGGTCACCGAGGCGCTGCCCGACGTGCCGTACGTGCCACCGCCGGGCTTCGGGGTGCCGGAGGCGTTGTCGTAGACGATCACCACGTCCCGGGCGTTCCCGGTCGACCCGACGAACGACACGTACGGCTTGCCGGCCGGGACCGACACCGTCTCCCGGTAGGTGCCCGGCCTGATGGTGATGGTGTACCGACTGGAGTTGCCCGTCGGCACCGCGTCCACCGCCGCCTGCACGCTGGTGAAGTCCCCGCTGCCGTCCGGGGCGACCACCGAGGACCGGTCGGCCGGCGGCGTGCCGGTCGGGGTGGACGTCGGCGGCGCGGTGGTCGGCGTGACCGTCGGGGTGGGGGACGGCGGTGCACTGGTCGGCGTGCTGCCGCCGCTGGTGACCACCACATCGTCGAAGCGGGCCGTGGCGTGGCCGGTCTGCACACCGATCCGGCCGGTCGCGGTGAGGGTGCCGGTGCCGGAGCCGACGGGGATGCCGTCCACCCAGCCGCGTACCGCCGTCCCGGCGACCTCGATGCGCAGGGTGTACCAGGTGCCCGTCGTCACCGGGTGGGTCACCACGCCCAGCGGGCTGACCGTGCCGCTGCGGACCGCTTCCAACCGGACCTGGTCGCCGGGGAGCAGGGCGAGCCGGTAGTAACTGGTCGCGCCGCCGGCGCGGGCCAGCAGTGCGACCAGGCCGTTGCCGGGCAGGGTGAGCGGCTTGACCCGGGCCTGGACGACCTGGTCGGCCCAGGACGAGCTTCCGGCGAAGAGGCGGGCGTTGTCGGTGTCGGCCTTGGCCTGCTGCAACGCCGGGCTGCCGTCGGAGACCACCGACCAGGTGCCGCCGGATCTCGACCAGCCGGCCAGGTCGCCGTCGGAGAAGTCGTCGCTGAACAACGGGGCGGCGTGGGCCACCCGCGCGCCGCCGAACTGGGTGAGGGCGAGCAGCACGGCGGTGAGCGCCGCGACGGTGACGGCGAGCGGGCGGAGGCGCTTCGTGCGCATGGCGGATGAACCTCCGGGGACGGGGGATGGAGGTGGGAACAGGCGTGAAAGCGCTTTCCTGGCGCACCGTAACTCCGCACATATGCGACTGTCAATGCGCTGGTGCCCGCCGGGGGGTGGGTGCCGTCCCACCTGCGGCGGACCCCTCAACCCACCCCGACCGGCAACACCGGTCGGCCGCCCGCCGGGCGGGCCAGCGGGATGTCGTACCGGGAGAGGGTCGTCCGGATACGCGTGACATCCGCCGCCCCACCGGCAACAGCCCGCTACTGTCCACGACGCCACTGCCGGTCGGGTACGGCCCGCGTGGTCTCCTCCACCGGTATCCGCTCGGCCTCCGCCTGCGCGAGAATTCGTCGCCGCGCCGCCTCCCGCTCAGCCTCCTCCAACTGCTCGCTCCGGCTCGCCCCCGGCTTGTCATCCTGGTCCCGCATGCCCACCTCCATCGATAGGGGGCATGGCGGGACGTTCTCGAAGAAACGTCGCCGCTGTGCCCGGCCCCGGCTACCGACTTCAACGAGTCGGCCACCGAAACACAGGCTGGCGCTACCGAGGGTGATCAGACAGGTGCGAAAGGTGCGATCCGAAGATCGCCTCGCACCGACTCGGACGCGCCGTACCAGTCAGCGGGCGCCGCCCATCAGCTCAGCCAGGGCCGCCAATTCGTTCGTCATGGCCCGACGGCGACCTGTGGCGATGGTGTCCACGATGTCCCGCGCGTACCGCTGCTGCCGTAACCAGGTGGGTGAGGTGTCGCGCAACTGCGTCAACACCGTGGTCGCCTTCCCGTAGCGTCGTAGCTGCGCAAGCGCCCAGGCCAGGTCGAGCCGGTGCCGTCGCCACGCCGACGCGCTGATGGTGGGGACGGGTGGCACCAGCGCTGACAACTCCAGTACCCGGCCCGCGTCCCCCGCCACGGCCGCCGCCTCCGCCCGTTGCATCTGCACCTTGGCGTCGTCGAATCCGCCCACCAGCATCAGATGATCCGACGACGGCACCCGCTCACCGATCCGAGCTGCGGCGGCAGCGGCGACGCCGATCAGGTCGGCCACCTCGTCCGGCCGGTTGTCCCGGGCCTGCGCGGCAGCGGCGCTCAGCAGCAGCCATCCCCAGGCGGCCAGCTCGGCCGGAGTCGCCCGCGACAATCGCGGCTCCACCTCGTCGGCGGTGGCCACCGCCAGGTCGGCCGACTCTCCGATGCGGCCCTGGCGCATCAACAGCCAGCACATCGTCCGGATGACGGTCGCCGCCACCACCCGATCGCCGGCACGCTGCGCGGCGTCGAGCGCCCCCGACAGCGCGGTCTGCGCCAGATCGTCGGCCCGCAGTTGGATCGGCAGGCCACCCGCCAGATGCTGGGCGCGGGCCAGCAGGTCGTGCGCCTCGTCCTGTCGCTGGTCCCCGGCAAGGCCGACGGCGGCGCGCACGTTCACCAACAACGGCGGCACCACCCGCAACGCGAGCGCGTAGTCACCGGCGTGGTAGACCCGATCGGCGGCGTGCAGGTTCCGTCGCAACGTGGCGAGGTCGGGCGGCTCCTCCGCCGGCACGACGAGTGGAGCACCGTCGATCCCCC
The DNA here is from genome assembly GCF_015354745.1 of Micromonospora sp. S-DT3-3-22. NCBI lineage: Bacteria > Bacillati > Actinomycetota > Actinomycetes > Micromonosporales > Micromonosporaceae > Micromonospora > Micromonospora sp. S-DT3-3-22. The sequence continues at coordinate 3,898 of NZ_JACGMO010000052.1, read as the reverse complement.
GGACCGGGGCCACCACCCGCCGGATCTCCGCCAACGACAACTGGCGATGATTCGGCTCCCCCCGCGCGGCGGCCTGCGACGCGTCGCCCAACAGCGCGGATGTCGGCACCCCCGACGCGCGGGCCAGCGCATGCAGCGTGTCGAGGCGGGTCGCGCCCCGGCTGCCCTGCTCCAGCTTCCGGATCACCTCGACGCTGACACCCGACCGCTCGGCGAGCTGCTCCTGGGTCAGCCTCGACTCACGACGGATCTCCGCGAGCCGCTCACCCACCGTCGGTACGGTCATGCCCTCTCCCGCCAACGCAACGGGCAGCCGCCAGCCGCGCCCGGTGGCTGCCACTTCGGACGGTACACCCAGCGTTGAGCACAGGAAGTGTCCGGTTGCCTACCCTCCGCATCCGTCAGCGGCTCTGGAGGCGTGGCGTCAGTCCTCGGTCTGGGGGCCGAGGAGGCGGACCTCCTCGATGTCCAGCGCCGCCTGTACCTCGCGCAGCACGCTGTCGTCGATCTCGTTGTTGTCGCGCAGCCGGGTCACCTCGCGGCGCTTGTGTTCCAGCACCCCCAGCCGCAGCCGGGTGTCCGACTCCTGTGCCCGGTCGGCCTCGTCGCCGCCGCCGGTCGCCGTCACCAGGTCCAGATGCCGCTGGTAGTCCGCGCGCAGCCGGTCCACCGCCTCCTGGTCGACGTCGAGGTCGGCGGCGACGCCCGGCAGCGCCGTCAACGCCACCTCAGTGGCCCGGCGGCGGGCGTGCCGCACCTCGTCCCCACGCGACTCGTCGCCCCGCAGGCCGGCCCAGCGGGCCACCGCCGGCAGGGTGGTGCCCTGCACCAGCATGATCGACACGATCGCCACGGCGGTGCAGAAGATGATCAGATCCCGTTCCGGTACCGGCGCGTGCGTGGTGGCCGTGGTCACCGGCACGGCGAGGGCGGCGGCCAGCGACACCGCGCCCCGGAAACCCGCCCAGCCGGCCGCCACCCGGACCCGCCGGCTCACCCCGCCACCCCGACCCACCACCGGCAGGCCGTACGAGAACAGTTGCAGCCACACCAGCCGGACGACCACCACCATCAGGGTGACCGAGGCGGCGATCGCCACCGAGCGCACGATCGAGGTGCTGGTCACGTGGTTCACCGCCCGGGGGATCTGCATCCCCAGCAGCACGAAGAGGGCACCGTTGATCAGGAAGGTGGACAGGTCCCAGAAGGCGTACGCGAGCAGCCGGGACCGGGCCCGGATCACCCTCGGCCCGGCGTACGAGAGCAGCAGCCCGGCCACCACGACGGCGAGCACCCCGCTGGCGTGCACCACCTCGGCGAGCAGGAACGCGGCGAACGGGGTGAGCACGCTCAGCGCGCCCTCGCGCAGCGGGTCGTCCAACCGGCGGCGGATCAGCACCACCACCAGCCCGACCGCCAGCCCGGCGGCGATCCCACCACCGGCCGAGCCGACGAACCGGCCCAGGAACCCGAGCACCCCCGGCGCGGTGCCGCCGACGATCAACCCGACCGTCACCGAGAACAGCACCAGCGCGGTGCCGTCGTTGACCAGGCTCTCCGCCCGCAACGTGGTCAGGATGCGGCGGGGCATCCGTTTCGCCAGGCCGGCCACCGCCGCCGCGTCGGTGGGGGCGAGCACCGCGCCCAGCACCCAGGCCGCCTGCGGGCTCATCCCCAGTGCCTTGGCGACCAGCGCCACCGCCACCATGGTCACCACCACCAGCGCCACCGCCAGTGAGGCGATCACCAGCAGGTTCGACCGGATCTCCCGCAGGCTGATCACCAGGCTCTCCCGGTAGAGCACGGCGGGCAGGAAGAGCAGCAGCACCACCTCGGGTTCGAGCACCACGTCCGACAGCGGCGGCAGCAGCGCCAGCAGGCCGCCCATGGTGATCAGCAGCACCGGCGGCGCCACCCGGTACCGGCCGCCGATGGTGGTGCCGACCAGCACGGTGGCGGCCAGCACCACGATCAGGACCAGGACCTCCACGGCACACCCCCGCCCGACATGCTGGTACGAAGTCGGCGGCGACGCGGGGGGAATCCGGGATCTGCCCGGATCGGCTCAGGTGACCCGGGACGGCTCCGCCGGCACCTCGGTCCAGGCCCGCCGCTCGGCGATGTCCCGCAGCCGGTCCATCGCGTCCCACACGTCGACGTGCCGGGTGTAGAGCGCCGCCGGGCCGAGCCGCAGCCGGTCCGGCACCCGGTAGTCGCCGACCACCCCGGCGTCGACCAGGGCGCGGGAGATCCGCAGCGCCTCCGGGTGGTACAGCGACACGTGCCCGCCGCGCCGGTCCGGGTCGCGGGGCGAGGCGAGCCGGAAGCCGTGCGGGACGAGCCAGGCGTCGGCCAGTTCGATGATCAGCTCGCCGAGTCGTACCGACTTCTCCCGGACCCGGTCCATCCCGGCGTCGGCCAGCACGTCCAGGGCCGGGTCGAGGGCGGCCATCCCGAGCACCGGCGGGGTGCCCACCAGGAACCGCTCCGGGCCGGGCGCGGGATCGTAACCGGCACCCATCCGGAACTGGTCGCGCTGGCCGAACCAGCCCCAGATCGGCTGCCGCAGCGCCTCCTGCAACTCCCGCCGCACGTAGAGGAAGGCCGGCGCGCCGGGGCCGCCGTTGAGGTACTTGTAGGTGCAGCCGACGGCGAGGTCGGCACCGGCGGCGGTCAGGTCCAGCGGCACCGAGCCGACCGCGTGCGACAGGTCCCACAGCACCAGCGCGCCGACCCGGCGGGCCGCCTCGGTCACCGCCGCGACGTCCAGCAGGGCCCCGCAGCGGTACGACACCGCCGACAGCACCACCAGCGCCACGTCCTCGGTCAGCGCCGCCGCCAGGGTGGCCTGGTCCAGCCCCTCGTCGACGTCGGAGGGGAGCAGCCGCAGGGTGTGCCCACGCTGGGCGGCCAGCCCCTCCAGCAGGTACCGGTCGGTGGGGAACTCCTCGGCGTCGGCCAGGATCGTCCGCCGGCCCGGTCGGGCGTCGAGGGCGGCGGCGGCCAGCTTGTAGAGGTTGACCGAGGTCGAGTCGGAGACGATCACCTCGCCGTCGCGGGCGCCCAGCGCGTGGGCGGCGATCCGGTCACCGAGGCGGCGCGGCCACTCGATCCAGGTCGGCCAGCTGCGGACCAGTTCGGTGCCCCAGCCGTCGCGGACCAGACCGGCCAGGTGGTCTCCGGTGGCGGCCGGCAGCCGGCCCAGCGAGTTGCCGTCGAGGTAGAGCAGGTCGTCCACCACGAACCGGTCCCGCAGGCCGGCGAGCGGATCGGCGGCGTCCCGCTCCTGCGCGACGTCCCGGGACGGGTGTGTGCTCATGGTGTCCTCCCTCCGCCCGGGGACACCCGGGCCGATGCAGGCTAGCGGATCGCCTGGTCGGCCCGCCCCGGCCGGGGCCCGGCACCGACCGCCGACGCTCCCGGCGCGCCGGGAGCCCCGGCCGGTCAGCGGACCGGGACGGTGGCGGTGACGGTGGCCTGGTCGATGTCGCTGGTGCGGACGGTGAACCGGATCGTCCAGTCCCCGCGCGCCGGCAGGCTGATCTCGGCACTGCCGTGGTGCGGCTCCGGGGTGTCCACCGGCACGGTCATCGGTTCGATCCCGGCCGCCGGCAGGGCGAGGCTGACCGTCCACTGGACCACCGGCAGCGGCTGCCCCTGCGGGGTGTAGACGTACGCGTGCAGCGAGTTCGGCACCCCCACCCGTACCGGGTAGATGTCGAACTGGAGGGTGTAGGTGCCGCTGGTGAGGGTCTGCGCGACGCCCTCGCGGGTGGCGCGGGCGGCCTCGGTGTCGGCGGTCCGGCCGGGCGGGGTCTGCACCAGCACGGCGGTCAGCGCCAGCACCACCGCCGTGGCGGCGAGTTCCACCCCGGCGGCCCGGGCGACCCGGCCCGGC